>JAXFUC010000066.1:0-7388 GCA_034176395.1 Bacteroides sp.
ATAGTTCTGAGGCAAGCCGATTGGCTATTTCTTTGCGTGTTCCCACGGGAAGTTGCAATTCTATGGAAATGCGACTATTGTCCTGCGACGGGAAGAACTCGGTGCCGATGAACTTGGCACAGAAAAGGCTCAGCACGAAGAAGGCCACACTGCCTCCGATGACGATACTGCGATGGCGGACACCCCAGTTCAACAAGGAAGCATACCAAACGTCCAAGCGATCGAGTACCCGCTCGATGGGTTTATAGAACTTCAAGAACAGCTTGGAAGGACGCTTTTGCAGGCGCAGCAACTGCGAACAAAGCATGGGCGTGAGCGTCAGGGCTGCCACGGTAGAGATAACCATGATGGCACACATCATCCAACCCAACTGGCGGAACAACACGCCGGTCATACCTTGAACCAAGGTGAGTGGGAAGAAAACTGCCAACATAGTCAACGTGGAGGCTACGACCGAGATGGCCACCTCGTTGGTGCCGTGCACGGCAGCTTGCCGAGGATCGGAACCTCGCTCAATGTGGGTCGTCACGTTTTCGAGCACCACGATGGCGTCGTCCACCACCATACCGATGGCTATGGATAGGGACGAAAGCGAGATGATGTTAATGGTGTTGCCGGTAACGGCCAGGTAAATGAACGATGCAATCAAAGACAACGGAATGGTGATGCTGATAATCAGCGTGGCACGCCAACGTCCCAAGAACAGAAACACCACCAATACCACGAAGATAAGTGCATAGACCACCGTTTCGGCCAAGCTACCAATGGTGTTCCGAATGTTGTCGGATGTGTCGGTGATAATACCCAGTTTCACATCGCTGGGCAGGTTCTTCTGAAGTCGGGGCAGCATTTCCAGCACCTTGGTAGAGATCTCTACCGAGTTGGCACCGGCTTGTTTCTGCACGATGATCATGCCGCCCTTGATTCCGTTATTGTAAGTGTCTTGCGCGCGCTCCTCAACGGTGTCGACAACACGAGCTACATCGCGCAGGAAGATCGAAGCTCCATTGACGGAACCCACAACGATGTTCTCCAACTCCTTACTGTCTTGGAACTCTCCCTCCACGCGCAACGAATAGGTTTCGCTGCCGATGTCGAACGTACCGCCCGGGATGTTCTTGTTTTCTGCCCCGATCAAGCTGCTGATGGTTTCGATGCTCAGGTGGTAGGCTTCCAATTTTACGGGGTCGCAGTACACCTGTATCTCTCGTTGGGCCGTACCCGCAATGGACACAGTGCCCACTCCGGGAATGCGTGCCAAAGGATTTACGACCTGGTCGTCCAAAATCTTATAGAGGGCCGATTGGCTTTCTTGGGCTTGTACCGAAAGGAGTACGATCGGTATCATATCGGTACTGAATTTGAAGATGACCGGGGTTTCTGCGTCGTCGGGCAGGCGTGAACTGATCATGTCCAGCTTGTCACGAACGTCGTTGGTCAGTACGTCGATGTCGTTTCCATACTCAAACTCAAGTGTGATCAGCGACATATTCTCCGAGGAACGGGAAGTGATGTGCTTGAGGTTGCTCACCGAGTTCAGTGTGTTTTCGAGCGGACGTGTCACATTGTTTTCAATATCCGAGGCACTGGCACCGGGATAGGCTGTCAGCACCATGATGGTGTTGGTTTCGATGTCGGGATATAGGTCGATGGGTAGCTTCGACAACGAAAACAAACCGAAGATCATCACTGCCACAAAGCAGAGAGAGGTCATAATGGGTTTCTTAACCGCACCTTCGTATAAGCTCATAAGTTAAATGTCATTTGTTTGATGTTAGTGAGAAGGATGTGGCAGATTAGTCTTGGCTCACCGTAACTTCCATGTTGTTGAGCAGGCGTGATTGTCCGGCAACGACCACCTGTGAGCCATCGGCCACACCCGATTTGAGTTCGTATTCGGCTCCCAAACGTTGACCCAACTCAACTTTATTGTAGCTCACCTTTCCGTCATTATAGACGTAGACATAGCGGTCGCCCGAGCCGGCTTGCTTTACAATGGCTCTGTCGGGCACCACCACACGCTGCTCGGTGCCGAAGTTCATCGTCACACGTCCGAACATACCGGGGCGCACACGTCCGTCGCGATTGTCGAGTTTCACCTCCACCTGGAAGGTGCGTGTGGTTGGGTCGATGGTGGGATAGATAAGGTCCACAACGCCCTTGAATGTCTCTTGGTCATAGACATCGAGCTTTACGTCCACCGACATTCCTTTTTTCACCGAGGTGAAGTAGGCTTCCGATACGGCGATGGTCAATTTTACGGGATTCAACTGTTCGACAACCAGCACCGGAGAGGCTCCGCTGTACATATCGCCGTTATCGTAATTGCGTGCTGTGACCACACCGTTGATGGGGCTGGTCAGGGAGGTGTTTTGCAGAAGATTCCGATAGGCGGTTCGTTGCACTTCGAGGGTCGTTTGAGCGGCTTCCCATTCCGAGCGGGAGATGCCCCCCACTTTGTATAGTTCGTCTATGCGTTTGAAGTCGGCTTCTCGGTTGTCCAGTTGTAACTTGGCTTGTTGCAGGCCGGCGGCATCCATGAGCACCAGTCGCTGACCGCGTGCCACTCGGTCGCCCACTTCCACGAGTATGCGATCGATGCGCACGGGAGTAGCGGGGGCAATGCTGTTCTTCACCTCGGCCTCGACCGTGGCTGTATACTCTTGTACTTGTTCTACGGCTCGTACCGATACGGTGGCCAGTTTCACACCGGGCTTTTCCACGGCCGTGGGGGTTGCTGCTTGCTGTTTGTCGGCTCCACCTCCACAAGCTGTGAGCAGGGCGGCCAAGGCCAAAGGAGCGAAAGATGTAAGTCGTTTCATTCTATATATACGTTAGATTTTCGATGAGGTTTCTGCGTGTTGCATGTTTATTCGTTCTTTCCCAAGAGTAAGTCCAGCTCGGACTTGGCCACCAGATAGTCGTAGATGGATTGATGATAAGCCAGACGTGCTTGGGTGAGCGATACTTGCGAGGAATTCAGTTCGAGTACCGTTCCTTTGCCCACCTGGTAGCGTTTGTCCGCAATGTCCACAGCTTTCTCGGCTTGTTTCACATTCTCGCGATTGCTCGTCACTTGTTCAGACGAGGCAATCATGCTGTTGCGATGGTTTGTGGCTTGCATCTGCAGTTTACGTTCCGTATCCATTCTACTCCATTCCAGCTGCTTGAGTTGCAGGCGTGCCTGCTTGATGTTGGTGAAATTGCCGGCTCGATACAGGGGAATACTCAGGTTGAACACCAAGGACGAGCTTCCCACCCAATCGTATTGATGAAACCGAAGGTGGGGGTTTTGCAACGACTGATATTGATAGTTGAAACTTATTCCCAGTGTGGGCAGTAGGGCCGAGCGTGCCTGTCGGATGCTTTGATTGAGCAGTTTATTGTTCAAGTCCAGTTGTTTCAGTGCGCTGTTGTTCTGCAATGATAGGCCGATAAGGGCGTCTGCTTCGTTTGCTGCAAGCTGCGATTCATAGCGCGTCAGATTGTCGTCGACATGAAGCTTCACATCGGCTGTGATGCCCATGAGCACTTTGAGTTGCAGCTCGGCCATCTCCACGGCATGGGCGGCCGACACCACTCCGGGGTGTGCACTGCGCATTTGCACCTCGGCACTGATTTTATCGAATTCGCTCACCAAGCCTTGGTTGAACTTAGCCTCCACATCACGGTAGCGTTGTTGCGCCAGGGAGTAGCCGGCCTTGAGCACTTCGTGGCTGTCTTGCGCCAGCATAAGTTGGTAGTAGGCCTTGGTCACTTGGTTGATGAGGTCTTGTCGGGAAGCTCGGCTTTTCTCCACAGCCAAGGCGATGTCCGTTTGGCTCATAGCCATGGCTCGATACACGGATGGGGCAAACAAGGGGAGGTTCACCGTCAGCACCCCGGCTGCCGTGTTGGTGCCGTCTTGTCCCATTTTGAAGGATTGGCCGTTGAGTTTCATTTCGGGAGCTTTCACCGTGTGCGATAAGGAGCCGTTGAGAGAAGCCTCAGGCAGCAGATTCTGCCAAGCGGCCTTGGCTGCCACCTTCTTCAAGGCGACGTCGCCCCGTGCCATTTGGATGGTGGGATTCTCGTCCAAGGCAATGTCGATGGCTTTGTCCAGCGAGAGGCTGAGCGAGTCGCTTGTGATTGTGGTTTGTGCAAGCAGAGATGCACTCGTCAACAGCCCGGTCAGGGCAATGAGGCATCGTTTCGGATGTAAACTATTCATAGGTTTCTCGTTGATGTTCGTAAGGATTCTATTGAGCTGTTTCTTGTTGAGACTCCAGATGGGCGTCGATAGTTGCCACCCCTTTGCCGGTGGCTGCTCCTCGCAGGAATACGAAGAGAGCCTGCTGCATGACTTCGTTCACTCCTCTTGCCCGGTAGTAATCGCTTTCGATGAAGAGGTCGAATAGGTCGTGAAACTGGCGATCCAGCAAGTCAAACTTAATGTCGGACCTGAAAAGTCCTTGCTCCACACCCTGGCTGAAGAAGATCATTCTGCCTTGGAAGTCTTCGTCCCGGTTGCGTTTCATCTCCGCACAGATTTCCGGGTACTTCTTCAAATCCTCGAAGAAACGTTGATTGATGTTCTGATGTGCGCATGCTGTCCATTTGAAGAAGTTGAGCAGTGCTTCCAGTACGTTTGCAGTTCCTACGGTGGCTTCCTTCCAAATCTCGATCCGCTCCTTGCGGTGTTCGCGTATGCACGCAGCAACCAACGCCTCTTTGTTGGCAAAGGTTTCGTAGAGGGTGCGTTTGGAGATGCCCAGTTGTGCGGCGAGGTCGTCCATTTTGACCGATCGTATGCCTTCTCGAGCAAACGACGAGCGAGCAGCCTTTATGATGCGGGCTTTGAGAGGGTCGTTATTTGTGGTGTTGTGCTTGCTTTCTGACATGGCAAATAAATAATTGGAAGAGTTCTGTTTGTATATAGAAATCCTTTGTGTCTTTTTGACTGCGCAAAGATATGACGAAAACTTTTCGCTTGAAGAAAGTTTTCTCTCGGTCTTTGGCCTTTTAGTATAATTTATGTTTCTCCGGCTTCTCGGGTTAAGATCCTTTAATTATCGATCGGTGAGTATGGGAAGGTGGGCGGTCGATGGCGGATATTCAATCCGCAATGTTTGTGATAGGCGGATGCTAAGATCGGCCTTCGACCTTTGAGGGTATGAGCAATCGGACTCTGTGTTGTAGGAGCTTGGTTTTCAGTGGCTCATAGAATGCTTTTGAGACTGTAAACACTTCGCTTCCAAACTGCCTACACTTTGGAAGCAAAGTGTGGGCACTTGGTGAACGAAGTGTAGGCACTTCGCGAGCCAAGTGTAGACATTGACCGAATTTGACGTTTGCCTCTCGGAGGGTGAGGGCATATAGGTGGGCGGTTGGGTGTGGTTTCGGAAGTGAGCCGAAGTTTCGTTCGTGGGGGCGGATGATGGGCTTAGTCCGTACAAAAAGCCCCTGCTCCATCCGGATGGGACGGGGCAGAGGCTTCTGAAGAGCAGTGATTCACCCCCTTGGGGGCAAGTGTTATTTGTACTCGTCCCAGCTTTTGATGTCGATGTCGTCGAGCGACATGGAGCAGAAGGCTTGGATGAAGGCACCGGCCAAGCGCACGTTGGTGATGAGGGGCACGTTGGCATCGATGGCTGTGCGACGGATGCGATAGCCGTTGGTCAGTTCGCCCGGGGTGAGGTCCTTGGGAATGTTGACCACCAGGTCTATCTCCTTATTCTTCACCATGTCGATGGCTTGCGGGTTACCTGCCTCGCCGGGCCAGTAGACACGTGTGTTGGGAATGCCGCTTTCGTTGAGGAATCGAGAGGTACCCTCGGTAGCATAGATTTGGTAGCCCTTGGCATGCAGCATCTTGGCTGCCTCGAGCATGTCTACCTTCTGCTTCATGGGACCGGTCGTGAGCAATACGTTTCGTTCGGGAATGCGATGTCCCACCGACAGCATGGCCTTGAGCACAGCACACGAAATGTCGTCGCCTATGCAACCCACCTCGCCCGTAGAGGCCATGTCCACGCCCAGCACGGGGTCGGCTTTCTGAAGGCGGTTGAACGAGAACTGACTGGCTTTGATGCCCACGTAGTCGAGGTCGAAGAGGTTCTTCTTGGGTTTTTCCACAGGAAGTCCCAACATGACACGGGTGGCCATTTCGATGAAGTCCATCTTCAACACCTTGCTCACGAAGGGGAAGCTGCGCGATGCACGCAGGTTGCATTCGATGACCTTGATGTCGTTGTCTTTGGCCAGGAACTGAATGTTGAAGGGGCCGGATATGTTGAGCTCTTTGGCAATTTGCCGAGAGATGCGTTTGATGCGGCGAACCGTTTCCACATAGAGTTTTTGGGGTGGGAACTGAATGGTAGCATCGCCCGAGTGCACGCCGGCAAACTCAATGTGTTCGGAAATGGCGTAAGCCACAATCTCGCCGTTTTGTGCCACGGCATCCATCTCTACCTCTTTGGCATGCTCGATGAACTGGCTCACCACCACCGGGTGTTTCTTGGACACATTGGCGGCCAACTTCAGGAAGCGTTCCAGCTCTTCGGGGTTGGAGCATACATTCATGGCGGCTCCCGAGAGCACGTAGGACGGACGCACCAGCACCGGGAATCCTACTTTGTCCACGAAAGCATTGATGTCTTCGAGCGATGTGAGCGCACGCCACTCGGGCTGATCCACCCCGATTCGGTCGAGCATGGCCGAGAACTTGTCGCGGTCTTCGGCGTTGTCGATGCTCTTGGCACCGGTGCCCAAGATGCGCACCTTTTGTGCATCCAGTCGTAGAGCCAAATTGTTGGGGATCTGTCCGCCTGTGGATACGATGGTGCCGTAGGGCTGTTCCAACTCGTGGATGTCCATCACACGCTCGAAAGTGAGTTCGTCGAAGTAGAGCCGATCGCACATATCGTAGTCGGTCGATACGGTTTCGGGATTGTAGTTAATCATCACACTGCGGTAACCTTCCTTGCGTATGGTGTTGAGTGCCTGTACTCCGCACCAGTCGAATTCGACCGAAGAGCCGATTCTGTATGCACCCGAGCCGAGAACCACAATGGATCTCTTATCGGCTTGGTAGTTCACATCGTTCTCCGTGCCGCTGTATGTCAAGTAAAGGTAGTTGGTCTGAGCCGGGTACTCTGCGGCCAGCGTGTCTATTTGCTTCACTACCGGCACGATGCCCACCAGCTTGCGATGTGCTCGCACTTGAAGCGAGGCTTCCTCCATATCGCCGTCGAAGCCGATGGCTCGGGCTATCTGGAAGTCGGAGAATCCTTGCTGCTTGGCTCGACGCAGAAGCTCGTCCGGCATCTGTGTGAGTAGTGTGTGATTCTTTCCCCAACGCTCCAGTTCCTTGGAGGTGGCCATGATGCGCATGAGCTTCTCCAAGAACC
>JAXFUC010000067.1:0-5406 GCA_034176395.1 Bacteroides sp.
CAAGATCCACAAAGTTGCCCATCGGCAGCTCCATGCCTCATTCTTCATCCTTACCGAACTCCAAGTCGCCGAAGAAGTCGGGACGATGGAAATCCGGCTTCGGTGCATCTATGGGATTCCAAGACAAGAAATGAGGGGTAGGCAACTCGTCACCACATTTATAGAAGTTGGCCTTTACCTTCATGCCGTCCAAAGTCACTATTTCGTCCTTGAAAAACACCGAGCAAGGAACGATGAGTGCCACTTCCCAAGTCGTCGGTTCGCAAAGGGTTTCAAAGGGCTCATTTCCCAACGAGGCCCAACGTTGCACCGCCCCGGTAACTTCGGCCGAGGCACGTTCGCGGCCTTCTCGGGCCGGACCGGCTCCGATCAGCAAGGTTCCGATGCAGTTGCACTCAAGATTATAGTACGCTCCTTCCGGAGTCGGTTTACAAAAGAACTCCACACACGAATCGGTCCACACCGACTCATTGTCCCGTCCATACTTGGCACGCACGGCCTCTTCGTTGACCTTGAAATGCAGCAAAATGGTGTTCCCGGTATGGGCAATTCTAAATTTTGCCTTGGGAAGGTAGGGATAGGCCGCCCAGTTCACCGTGTCGATGGACACGAAGTCTATCTTCTCTTCGTCAAACAACTTGGGCAAGTCACAGGCACGCAGGTGCGATGCGCTTATTTTACGTACATTCATCGAACGATATTTCTATAAAAACCGGGCAAAGGTATACAGTTTCCGCAAAGCTCCTTGTATTCTTTCGAGAAAAAACAGCTTCTCCCCCACTTGTTGAAGAGGCATTCAGAAACCTATTTCGGTTGTTTCTAACACCGACACAAGAAGTTAAAAGGCTTGTTTGGACTGTTTCAAAAAAAGCGAAGACCCTTGCAAAAGTTGCGAGATTTCTTCTTTCACCGATAAAAGCATCCGATGTCGCCATGTAGCGACGAAACAAGTCGCAGGTTTCGTTCAAGCAGCTGCCAACTCACTTGCGTTTCACAGCCTGGAGGAATGCTCAAACCCACCGAGCCGAGCATGGTTATTTACGCGCACCCTCACTTGCTCGACACACGGCCGATACTTGTCCCCATCGCCCTACAAAGACTCGATTTCTCGGAGCCAAACGGCCACCGAGGCATCGCTGGGCATGCGCCAATCGCCTCGAGGACTCAGCGATAGGCTGTCGACCTTGGGTCCATCGGGTAGGCACGACCGCTTGAACTGCTGACTGAAGAAGCGGCGGAAGAAGGTGTGCAACCATTTCTTTATTTCCTCCGGTTCATAACCACCGGCAAAAGCATGTTGAGCCAGCGCATAGAGTTTGGCCGGTCGAGCTCCGAAACGCAGGAAGTGATAGAGGAAGAAGTCGTGCAATTCGTACGGACCCACCAAATCTTCGGTTTTCTGCCGTATGTTGCCCTGCTCGTCGGCCGGTGTCAATTCGGGACTGATGGGCGTATCCACCACATCGAAGAGCACCGAGCGCGTGCGCTCATCGTCCGTATTTCGAGCCATCCATGCCACCAAATGCTTCACCAAGGTTTTGGCCACACCGGCGTTGACTCCGTACATCGACATATGGTCGCCATTGTATGTGGCCCATCCCAAGGCAAGCTCCGAAAGGTCGCCCGTGCCCACTACGATGCCATTCACTTGGTTGGCCACGTCCATCAGCACTTGCGTACGTTCGCGTGCTTGGGTGTTTTCGTAGGTCACATCGTGGTTGGAGGGTTCGTGCCCTATGTCGGCAAAATGTTGCAAGCAGGCGGCTTTGATGCTGATCTCACGCCGAGTGATGCCCAAACTTTCCATGAGCGCAAGGGCATTTCGGTAGGTTCGGTCGGTAGTGCCGAAGCCCGGCATGGTGATGCCCACAATACCCGCGCGAGGCAAGGCTAAGCGGTCGAACGCCCGTGCGCAGATGAGCAAGGCCAAGGTCGAGTCCAAACCGCCCGAAATGCCTATCACCACCGTCTTGGCCCCAATGTGTTTCAATCTCTTGACCAACCCCAACACTTGGATGGAAGTAATCTCCTCGCAACAAGCATCCAAGGCTTGCCCCTTGGGTACAAAGGGCAGGGGGTCGAACGTGCGGCTCAGCTCGATCTCTTCGCAGGGTACATCGCCCACGGCTATGCGTTGAACCGGCACGAGCGGCATGCGCTGACCCGTGGCGGCAAAGGTGGTGTTCACCCTGCGCTCGAAGCGCAAGCGTTCCACATCCATTTCGCTAACGACCAACTGTTCTTCCAACGAGAAGCGACGTCCCTCGGCCAAGAGCGTGCCCTGCTCGTAAATCAGTCCGTTGCCTCCAAAAACCACGTCGGTGGTAGATTCGCCGAAGCCGCAGGAAGCAAAGACATAGCCCGCCAAGGCCGTAGCCGAACGGTCAGCAATGAGCGAACGCAGGTAGTTGTGCTTGCCCATCGTCTCGTTGTCGGCCGAAAGGTTGAAAATCACTTCGGCTCCTTGCAACGCTTGCTGTGTACCCGGTGTGATGGGTGCCCACAGGTCTTCACAAATCTCTATGCCGAAGGTCAAATCGGCCGACTCGAAAAGGAGGTTTTGCCCCAGCAAAACCCGGCCACCGCAAAGATTTATCTCCACGGGGCGAAGGGGGGCGGCAACAAACCATCGCTGTTCGTAGAACTCCCGGTAATTGGGGAGAAACGTCTTGGCCACCACGCCCAGTATGCGACCGTTGTGCACCACTGCCGCTGCGTTGTAGACCGCCCCTCCGTGGCCAACGGGCAAGCCCACGATGGCTATTTGCTTGAGATTGCGACTGTGCATCAAGATGTCGCGCAACGCAGCCTCGGCCGCCTCAAGCAGTAGGTTCTGCTGAAACAAGTCGCCACAGCTGTAGCCCGTGATGCTCAGTTCGGGAAAAACAACGACTTTCACCCCTTGCTCCTCGGCGGCAGTCATCAAGGTTTGGATGCGCACGGCATTCCATGAGCAATCGGCCACCTTGACCTCGGGCACAGCGGCAGCTACTTTGACAAAACCAACATTCTTCATGATTCGGCGTAGTTTAAGCGTTCTTACGAGGCAAAGGTAAAGATTTGTTTCCAAAAACTTGTTGCAATCCACAGCGGCACGCAAAATCGACCCAACCCGAACCGAAGCAAGTTGTAGAATGTCCTTTGGCATCCCTCTTGGTAAGTATAGGTAGTTAGCCGACAAAGTGTAGGCACTTCGGTCGCTAAGTGTGGGCACTTTGGTTGCAAAGTGCCCACACTTACCGCGATGAGTGTCAAAGGCCGGCAACGCAAGTGTTTGGCTCTCGCAACCGATCAACCTGAATCTCTGGAATCCAAAACTTTACAAAGACATCATCAGAAAAATCAACTCACTTCATCCACGCAATCACTTCAAGAACCCCATGCCTTTCTTTCTCGATTTCGAAACAAAAATGCAGGTCTCAACGCTTATTGTGTTACTTTTGTATGCAAACAAGAATCGGAAACCAACCATCGCTTTATGAGAGTTGTAATTCAACGAGTGAGCCAAGCATCCGTGCACATCGCCGGACGACTGAAGGCGGAGATCGGTCGGGGCGTATTGGTGCTCGTGGGCATCGAAGAAGCCGACGATGAAACCGACATCGAATGGCTGACTCATAAAATAGCCAACCTACGCATCTTCAACGATGAAGCCGGGGTGATGAACCGTTCGCTGCTCGACACCGATGGGCAGGCTTTGGTGGTGAGTCAGTTTACCCTGCACGCATCCACCAAAAAGGGCAATCGGCCGTCATACATCCACGCCGCCCGTCCCGAGACAGCCGTTCCACGCTACGAAGCCTTTTGCCAATCCATGCGCAAGGTCTTGCAAAAAGAAATCGGCACGGGCGAGTTCGGGGCCGATATGCAGGTTTCTCTCGTCAACGACGGCCCGGTGACCATTCTCATAGATAGTAAGAACAAAGAATAACCCTTTGCACCATGACCCTTGACGAAATGCAATCACAAGTCGATGCGTGGATTCGCGAGTACGGAGTGCGCTACTTCGGCGAGCTGACCAATATGGCCATACTGACCGAAGAGGTGGGCGAGCTGGCTCGAGTGATGGCCCGACGCTACGGCGACCAATCGTTCAAAGCAGGCGAAACGCAAGATGTGGCCGACGAATTGGCCGATGTACTGTGGGTTCTCACCTGCTTGGCCAATCAGACGGGAGTAAACCTCACCGAGGCATTTGCCCGCACCATGCAGAAGAAAACCCAACGAGATAAAGACCGACATCGCAATAATTCCAAATTAACCAACTCGAATGAAAACAACCGATAAGTACATCGACACCCTGGCCCTCTACAACCTCAAGGTGGACGATGCCCAAACCACACAGCTGGTAAACAAACTTCTGGTCGAGAAAGCACCGGAGCACCGCACCGAAGAAGTAAAACGTTTGCTGCTGAGCTGCATAGACCTGACAAGCCTCGACACGACAGACACCGACCGTCGCATCATGCAATGGATCGAAAAGGTCAATGCCTTGGACAATGAACACCCCGACCTGCCCCACGTGGCCGCCATCTGTGTCTATCCCAAATTTGCCGACATCACCCGACAAACTTTACAGGTCGAAGGTGTGGACATAGCCTGCGTAGCCGGCGGTTTTCCCTCTTCGCAAACCTTTATCGAGGTAAAAGTGGCCGAAACAGCTCTTGCAGTGGCCGATGGAGCCGACGAAATAGACATCGTTTTGTCCGTGGGTAGCTTCTTGGCAGGCGACTACGAAACGCTTTGCGACGAAATAGCCGAAATCAAAGCAGCCTGCGGCACAGCCAAACTCAAGGTCATCCTCGAAACCGGTGCGCTGGGTTCGTTGGAGCAAGTGAAGCGAGCTGCCATTCTCTCCATGTATGCCGGAGCCGACTTCATCAAAACCTCCACAGGCAAAATGCAGCCGGCTGCCACACCCGAAGCCGCCTATGTGATGTGTCAGGCCATACGAGAGTATCACCAAAAGACCGGCCGTCGCATCGGATTCAAACCCGCCGGAGGCATCAACACCGTGAACGAGGCTGTGAACTATTATACCATCGTGCGCGAAGTATTGGGCGAGGAATGGCTGAACAAAGACCTTTTCCGCATCGGCACCAGCCGTTTGACCAACCGACTGCTGTCCGAGCTTTTACAGGAAGAAGCCAACATCTTTTAGCAGCATCCTCGCGATAGAAGCACGGTTCAAAGCCATGAGGCGATGAATCGAGGTTGCCGGGCGAGGAGGCGAATCCACCAGAGTGGGCAGTCGACTGTACTTCCCGGCCAAACCATCCTCAAATGCCTTGCAGCATCCAAACAAAAGCGGTCGCACCCAAGTTTAACTTGAGTGCGACCGCTTAGTGTTCCGTTTACCCGCCAACAACAACCGGCGTTTCGTCAGCCGAAGAGTTCTGTTAATTT
>JAXFUC010000068.1:0-5912 GCA_034176395.1 Bacteroides sp.
GAAAGTTTTGAATTTGTCGAACAGTTCTTGGTCAAAGCCAGCCTCAAAATGGCTGTAAACCAAATAGCCGATGTTTCCTTTGTTGCGTTGTACTACTTGACTATACAAGATGGGGTTGGGAGCTATGGGTGCCGAGCTGAGGTCATGGGTTTTTCCGTCGTGAGTATTGACGGTGGTGGACTGAGCAGATTCGGGTATCAGCAGTTCTATTAGATGTGAACGGTAGTTGTTCATGTTCAGCGTAACATGATTCACCTGAGTGATTTCGTCGCCTCTTTTTAATCCGGCTTTGTGAGCCGAAGACTCAGGATGTACTCCCAGGACGATGAATCCCACCTTATCGCTATTTCGGTAGCCTACGGGTTGAAGACTCACCAATCCATAATTAAATTCCAGCTGCTTAGCCTCGATCGTTGCTCGTGTTGTGCCCCCCGAGTTGGCTTTCAAAGCAGGGTCTATTTGGATGATATATGAGAAGAGCGAGCTGACCACTTGCCCTTCACCGGTCTCCTTTTTTTTGTGATCCAGTACGTTGGTCTTCATACTTGTCAGGGTGGTTTCCAAGAAGTCATCGTACTTTAGCGAGAAGTCGGGTTTGAGTGTGCGATACTCTTCATTCCATAAGTAGTTCTTCTTGAGATACTCGTTGACCAAGGTGTTGATCTTCTCGTAGCTTTCTTCTTGAACTGTGGGGGTAATCTCGCTCGATTCTTTCCCTTCGGGTTGGCAGGCAAGAAGAAGGGGTAAGAATAGAAGCAACGGTTTGAATAAGCGGTGACGTGTCATGAGGAGGATGGTAGATATTTGTGGTGTTAAGGGACGAATTCTACTTCTTTGAACCGATAGGCTCGGCAATGGCCTTGTTCGTCGACTAAGTGGAGTTGTCCATCGGAGGTTACTCGGTCGATGCGAGCGGTGAAAGCACCGGTCAAGTCTCTGAACCGATGAAAGCCTTGTTTACGGAAAAGGGCGCGAGCATAGTCTGCCTCGAGTTGAGCCGACAGGCCTTGACGTAAGGTTTCGTATGTTGAAACCAGATGAGAAACGATGTTGTACAGCAGTGCGAGGCGGTTCTCTTCACGGTGGGTGAAGTGGCATATCGAAATCGGATTGGGAGCTTGGCCGGTGAACTGTTGTTGATTCACGTTGAGGCCCACACCCACGATGCTGTGACAGATGGTGCTTCCCATCAATTCGTTCTCGATGAGAATGCCGGCAATTTTTCGGTTGTCGGCATAAATGTCGTTGGGCCATTTGATGGACAGCTTCGGAACGAGCGATTCGAGGCTGCGATAGATAGCCAGCGACACGGCTTGCGAAAGGAGAAACTGCCGACCGGCCTCCAAGAAGTGTGGACGAAGCAGGATGCTGAACAATAGATTCTTGTGAGCTTCTGCTTCCCATACATTTCCACGTTGCCCACGACCTGCGGTTTGATATTCGGCCACGACTGCGGTAAATTCCTCGACTTCTTGTCGGGAAGACAAGTCTTGCAGATACCGATTCGTAGATTCGGTTTGCTGCAAGCGAATCAGTGGATAGGTAAATTCAGGGCAGGGCATCGTAGGCGGCACGTTCTTTCTTGGTAAACTTTTTGATAACCTCGTTGTAGGAATGGTCTATCAGCTCCTCGATCAAGGAGTCTTTCACGTCGCGGTCGAAGAAAACGCAGTTCCAATATTTTTTGTTGAAGTAGTAGGCTCCCTCAATACCGACGTATTGTTCGCGCAGTTCCATGGCGCGGTCGGGGTCGCATTTTAGGGAGATGCTGCGCGCCGCCTCCAAATCGATGAGGGCAAACATCTTGCCCATGACTTTCATGACCAGCGATTGCTCGTCGAAAGGAAACGATTCGCAAGCGCCTCGTTTGGCAAGGCAATAGGCTCGGGCGGTTTCTACGTTCATAGGTAGGCGGTGATGTGAGGAGGTTGATTCAGAACAGGGGTGAGGTAAAGGCGTCTTTGATATGCTCAATGCGAAACGACTCGGGTGTGCCCACCACGGTGACAATGTCGAAACGCACCGGATTGTCGACGGCAAAGCATTTCATATAGGCGTCGGCAGCACGTACCGTGTGGCGTATCTTGGCTTCGTTGACGGCTTCTTCGGGCCGCAGAAACGCGTCCGAGCTCCGCGTTTTGACCTCGACCACCACCAGTTCGTCCTCGTCCATACCCACGATATCAAGTTCCAAATGCCCCTTGCGCCAGTTACGGTGCAGAATGCGGTAGCCCAGTTCTTGCAGGAAGTCGAGGGCGGCGGTTTCGCCGGCTTTACCCAATTCGTTATGTTTTGCCATGTTTAAGCGCAAAAATAAAGCTTTTGTTACTCGGTTCTCATTTGCTCGCCCTATTTTTGCAAAAGATTATGAGAAAACGAAAGGTAAATACCGGCAAGCTCCACCTCGAGGCCATTAAGAGAGAACGGCGAATGACTCTTTTCCTAAGCGAGGACGAACAGCAGCTCATCGACCGTTATTTGGAGAAGTACCGAATAACCAATCGGTCTCGTTGGCTACGGGAGACGGTTCTCATGTTCATCCATCGTAATATGGAAGACGACTATCCCACTTTGTTTTGCGAACACGATATGCGACGTTGATACACGTTTCGCCCCTACTTTTTGAACCATGTTGGACGATATTTATTTTATGAAACAGGCCTTGGCCGAGGCGCAAAAAGCCGCCGATCGCGGTGAAGTGCCGGTGGGGGCGGTTGTGGTTTGTCGGGAGCGTATCATTGCCCGGGCACATAATCTCACCGAGGCACTGACCGATGTAACCGCCCATGCCGAGATGCAAGCTATCACTGCGGCTGCCAATGTGCTGGGCGGAAAGTATTTGAAAGACTGTACGCTCTACGTCACCGTGGAGCCTTGTGTGATGTGTGCCGGCGCCATTGCGTGGGCACAATTGGGGCGGATTGTCTTCGGTGCGGCCGATGAAAAACGCGGTTACCTGCGCTACGCTTCCCAGGCTTTACATCCCAAGACAGTGGTGACGAGCGGCGTGCTCGAGGATGAGTGCAGGCTGCTGATGCAAAATTTCTTCGTAGCTCGTCGATAGACGGAGAGATGGCTTGTTAGGTGCGGATGCTCGGTTTTTGAAGCCCAAACTCATGACTCGCAGAGTGCCTACACTTTGCTTGCCAAGTGTAGGCACTTAATTTGCAAAGTGTCCGTACTTTGCTTGCAAAGTGTAGGCTCTTTACTTTCTCAATCGTAACTTCTTGAATCATAGACTTCGGATGTTTGAAGAGCGGTGACCTACAAAACATAAGCAGCACAAACGTTGATGGCGTTTGTGCTGTTTATGTTTTATAGGGTGCTTCCAATGATTTGATTGGCGAATTACGCTTTGTCGCTGTTCTTTTTCTTGGGTTCTTTCTTGGCCAGCATGATGATGTTGTAGACGTATTCGGTCATCCATTCTTCCGAATAACCCAGTCTTTCCTTGTATTGTCTCACGCCCATGGCTGTTTTGTGTACGTCGTCTTCTTTCCAAACGGCTTTGGTACAAACCTCGTGCACAGTCTTTTGGGTCATGCCATACAAGGCCTTCCGAAAGAAAGAGGGGAGGCGGAACTTCCATTGCATCAAGTTGCCCATGAGCATCATCAGGTCGTTTGAGAATCCTTGATACATGAATAGGTAGGGTTGCACATCTTGCTGAGTTCGGCAGTTACGCTTCACCGAGGCGTCTATTTCCTTGAAGAAGTTCTCGCTCAGCCCGTAGTCTTGCATCAACATTTTCTTGGAAATGCTCTTCTCGGCCATGCCCAGTTTCCCGTTTTGGGTTTGCACTTTGAAAAGTCTTTTGAAATTGGCCACATCGGGAATAAAGCGAATGTTGGTAATGCCCAAATTGGTGGCAATGACCGACTGGAAGTAGACGCGTGTCAGCAGAACGAAGTCTTCTACACCTCCCACTTGCGTGGCGGCGGTCTTTTGCTTGAAAAAGTCGAATAAGCCCATTATTGTTCTATAAGTTTGAAGTATCGGTTAATGAGAGGGGCAAAGGTAGCAAATTATCCATAGGACTACCAAATGCTACAAGACAACAAATGCCCTACTTCAATTGGAAATGAAAGCAATGATCGGTATATAGAATATGCATCAATTCGTAGCGCACCAACCGGGCAAGCAGCCGTATGGTGGCCGGGCGCGATAGGTCGCTAAGTCGGCAAATGGCCGACAGAGCGAGCGGAGGCGAATCTGCCAACCGTGCCAATAATTGTTGCTCTTGATCGGTGAAAGGGGTGACTTCATCGACGGTATTATTCTCTTGTTTCCAGATTTGCAGGTGAACGGGGCTGGCCAAGAGTGTCTCATCTGCCATACGGACATAGGCCCAAGCACGTCCGTGCTCATCCTTGGCGCAGATGGGGCGGGCGGTTGACGGATGAACGGTGGCCACCAACACTTGTTTGTGTTCCACTATATGGGTTTGCAATTCGTAGTTGGGCGACGGAGTGCAAAACATTTCGGCAGCTGATTGAAGCATATAGACCTCTTCCTCCGAACGGATACCGCTGATTCGACCGTTGTCTTTCACACCCACCAACAAGCGTCCGCCGGCTGTATTGGCGAAAGCGGAGAGTGTCTTGGCTATCTTACGGGCATCGGCAATCTCGAATTTGAAGTCTTGTTGTCGGTGCTCGCCTTGGGCAATCAAGCCCCTTATGTAGAGTTCTGTGGAAGGCTGTTTCACAAGGCAAAGGTACGAAAAACGGGAGTGGCCTGCGATCGGTGCGGTAAAAAGAGATGCTTACGGTAAAAAAAAAGGAAAAAGTGTGAGTATTACGAGAAAGAAAGTATTTTTGTCGCAGATTACTAACAACAAAATAGTATACATTATGAAACAATTGGTTGAAAAGGTAGCAGCCTTGTATGCTGACTTCCAAAAAGACGCAACAGCGCAGGTGGAAAATGGAAACAAAGCAGCAGGGGCACGTGCTCGTAAGGTTTCTTTGGAATTGGAAAAGACAATGAAAGAGTTCCGCAAGGCTTCATTGGAAGCTTCTAAGAAGTAATCTAGAGGAAATAAACACAAAAAAACGCGGTAGAGTTTTCTGCCGCGTTTTTTTGTGTCCGTCTGTGAACTTCTCTGCGCTTGTGTGCGTATTCCTATGTGTTCACATACATATTCCCATATATCCACACGTGTATTCCTGGGTGCTCGTACATGTATTCTGCCGTATTTGCGTGTGCATTCCTTTTCGTTTATAGATCCACCTCTTAGTGTTTGGTATTGGGTTTTCTTACACCGACACGTAGGTCTCAATTGCGAGATTTCTCCGAAATGAGTAGCAGTTTGTCTCCCTCGTGCAGTCGAAGCGTTCCGTTGGGAATGAGGAACTCCCCCTCTCGTTTCACCAGCATGACCAGCGTACCTTTGGGCAGATTCATGTCTTTCAAGGTTTCAGCCTTCTCGAGCATTTCAGCTGTCACCACCATGTCGTGTAGGTCAGAGTCAATTTCCTCGGGAAGCTCAACTCCGAAATCATTTCCGGTTTTCTCCAGCGGTAGAGACAAGTGCAGTAAGCGAGCTGCGGCCGAAACGGTAGTGCCCTGGATGACTAAGGATAGGATGGTAATAAAGAACACTATGTTGAAGATGAATTTGGAGCCTTCAATGTCGGCTACTACCGGATAGGTGGCGAATATAATGGGCACAGCACCTCGCAAACCTACCCATGAGACAAACAGTTTGGACTTGAGGTTTACGTTGCGAAAAGGAATCAGGCTGAGAAAAACGCTCAGCGGGCGGCTGAATACAATCATGAAGATTCCGATGCACAAAGCAATGGCTGCCACTTCGACCATTTCGTGCGGATTGACCAGCAGTCCCAAGCAAAGGAACATGATGATCTGAAACAGCCAAGACAAGCCATCCATGAAGGTATATACCTCTT
>JAXFUC010000069.1:0-7350 GCA_034176395.1 Bacteroides sp.
TTTTGTTTGACGTTGTATGTCCCCATCACCAAGGTTATTGTAGGGTCTTTCGAGGTGATCAACGAGGCGACAGAGTTATCTACCACTGCAACCAACGAACTGTCAGATTTAAGCAGTCGCTATATGGGTCGAGAGGCCGAAACCCAAGAAACGATAGACAAACACGCTCTCAAAGCGGGTGCATCCGACGAAAGCAAAGGCGAGGCCTACGCACACGTTTACCATACAGACACGGAGAATGTCGATGAAAGCAAGCCCTCGGTGGAAACCGATAAAGGAAGTTGGTTGGGTATGTTGAATCCGGTTCATTGGGTGGCCATGATTATCCACGCCTTGGCCAGCTTGATTCTCGGTATCATCGAATTGCTGATTCTTGGTGCCAATGTTATTATTGTTAAGGTCTTGGTGATTCTCGGTTCTTTTGCCTTTGCTTTTTCTATTCTCCCCCCGTTTCGTAAGCAGTTGGAGGTCTGGTTCGGCACCCTTTGTTCAGTTTGCTTTTCGTTTGTGGTGATCAACGTCCTGAATCATATTGTTCTTCATATTTTCCGGAACTTCGCTTCCCCGGGTTCCCTCGTTGAATCGGCTCATTCAACCTCCTTAACTCTATGTATTGATATCACGTTGATTGGAGCCTATTGTTCGGTGTATTGGTTATCCTCGAAAATCGTTGGTCATGGCGATGCCGGCAAGATTATTGGGAAAACCGCCGCGGTTATCACCTCGGCAGCTATGATAGCCGTAACGGGAGGTTCCGGAGCCGGTAAGGCAGCCGCAGGTAAAGCTGCTGGAAGTGCAATTTCTTAATATGTATTACTATGGATTTACTGAAATTCAAACGAGTCAACGAATTGATTTCCACTACTAAGTGGGTTGCTCTGTGCTGCTGTACGCTGATGGCAGTATCCTTCTTGGTATCCTCTCTCTTATTGTACAGTAAGATCGACCAACTGTCGGAAAAAGTATTGGTTTTAGACACTTCCGGCAAGGTATATGATACGCAGCTTTATAATACGCCAGAAATGCGTCGTTTTGAATACGAAGACCACATCAGAACTTTTGTGAGTAAGTGGTATGCCATTGATGAAGGAACTTATAAAGACAATATCGAGTCAGCTTTACACCTCATTGGTAATAATGGCAAGCGTCTATTGGACGATTACAACGACCTGAATATGTATAATACATTGGTTCAGAAGAACATATCTTATTCTGTGGCCATCGAGGAACTTCATATCGATATGTCCACCATTCCGGTATCCGGTGAAGTGAAATTCTTGCAAACCGGTTATCGTGCGCGTGGAAGTATATCTCGCCTGATCCACGCACGTTTCACTCTTTATGATGTTTCTCGCACTCGTAACAATTCTCACGGAGCCAAAATCGAAGATTGGGAGGTTAAGTACTATGACCCCAATCCTATAACTAAAGCAGATTATGAAGAATAAGAAGAACATTTTAGTTGGTATCAGCTTGGCTGTTCTCAGCGTAGTGATTCTGTGGGTGCTTTTATCTCGTGGATTTATATCTACGGATTTATCTTCAGATGTGCATACTGAATCGCTGTTGGAACCGTCCACCGAAGCTCCCATCGAAGCTCCTGATAAGACCTCTGCTTATCGGAGTGATTTGGAGTCAGAACGAAGTGAACGTCAGTTAGAGGCTCAAGAGGTAAAAGGCTCCGATTTCTATTTCGATATGGCTTCTTCCGACAGTGAATATGAGGATCGCATGGCCGAAAAATTGGCCTCTATCACTTCTCCTGAATCCGGGAGTGGTTCAACCGGCTCTACCGCCAGTCAATTGCGTAGTTATATGGAAGCAAGTGCCCGTAGAACAGAAGCTGAGTACGAGCGTCAAGACGAGTCAGAACGTCAACGACAACGAGTAGAAGAGCGCGTAAACTCGGATTACGAGAAAAAGCTCCGCAAGCAACTGGGATTGGATCCATCCATTGATACTCCGGAGGATTCGGAACTTTCGGAAAAACTGTTGGCCGAGGAAGATTCCACTCCCTCAGAAGAAGAATCTGAAGAGTCTGTCGGCCGATTCGTTATCGAGAATGGGAAGCGTAAGCGACGCACAGATAATCCGATTTCGGGTCGAGGAAAGAACCTGATAGCCGCTTCCATCTACGGTGATCAAACGATAGTATCGGGTGGCACAGTCAAGCTCCGCTTGGTGGAACCACTACTAATTCGGGGTACGGAGATTCCCAAGCATACGATTATCTATGGGGTGGCACAGATGACGGCCAATCGACTTAAGATCTCCGTGACAGATCTGCGTTATGGATCTTATATCAGTCCTGTATCATTCACCGTTTACGATGTGGATGCTCTTGAGGGTTTGAATTTGCCGAATAATATCAAGGCGGAATCCGCCAAGGAACTGGGTCAGGGAGTGAGTAGGGTAGACCTCCCTATTTCGTCATTAGAAACAGCCGTAGTAACCGATGTCATCTCTTCCACCACTCAGGTTGCTCGTCAACTGCTTGGGAAGCAGATAGCTACACAGAAGGTTCATCTGAAATCCAACTATCGCTTATACCTCAAAGAAGAGACTCAAGAGGATGTAGAACGTCGGAAGAAAGAATCGAAGGCGTTGAATCGTGCTTATGAGGAATATCAATCGAGTAAGAATAAGCCCAAGAAAAAGAAGTCTAACACCGAAAATCCCTTTGAAGAATGATGATCACATTTCTTTCCATATTGAGCCTTCTCTTGGCGTTGGCATTGATTTATATATGTTATTCGATCTATTGCTTGCGCAAGAGAGATATACCTTTCGCTGCCATGAGAGGTCGTGTTTATTCGTTTGTGATCTCCTTGATTCTCATTTGGATTATCAACATTTATTTAGGGTTTTGTTTATGAATACCCCTCGTTCTATACTGCTTTCTTTTGCAATGGTAGTATCTTTTCTCTGTTCTACCGCCTTCGGCCAACATCAGAGCGAGATTGCTTCCCCCACGATCTCCATGTCCTTTGATGAGATCCATCACATTGTATTTCCTGCTCCGATTCGGAACATCACCCTCGGTAATAAAGAGTACATCAAAGCCGAAGCTTTACCACTCTCTCCCCATATCGTTGAGATTACCTGCGTTGAAGAAGATTTCCCCGGCTCTACCAATCTGGTAGTGGTAACGACTTCGGGTTCTGCTTATTCGTACACGGTTCGCTATCGCAATCCCTTACCCGGCCAATACTGGGGCAGCATACTATTTGCGGATGGCACATCCAGTGCACAGAGATTAAGAGTGGCCTCCAATAAAAATAATGCAACAGAGATCTTTTTCCCCTCTCGCATAATTTATTGCCGTCAGGGAAATGAAGACGTTTATTCGGTGGAGTATCGTGACAATAGCATCACGATCAACACAACCAAGGAACGTTCGGAACAAACATCTTCTAATGTGTTTGTTGTGGATGCGGAGCAAAATGTCTATGAGATTTTGGTCGAATATGGAACCGCACATAGCTATGCTTATACGTTGGATAATGGCCGCACCTATACCGCCCTGCTTAAATCAAACACGGCCGAACTATCCAAGCGCATCCGGGCTATCAATCTCAGCAAGCGTAATATCCATGCAATTGGCCTTATCAAGAATAAGCTGGAGCTATCTCTTACCAACCTTTACGTGGATGGCGATTTTGTGTATATGGCTTTTGATATGTATAACAACTCCCATATCGATTATGATATAGATTTTTTCAAGGCCTTTCTTCGAGATATAAAGACCGTAAAGAATGCTATTGCCCAAGAGGTTGAGTTAAATCATGTGCACACTTTCGGATATGAAGATCATATTCCGGGCAAACAGAAGCTGCACTTTGTTTTGGTGTATAATAAGTTCACAATACCTGACGACAAAACCTTTGTTTTAGAGATCCTTGAAAAGGGTGGGGGGCGTCATCTGAATCTTCGCATTCCCAATAAGTATATTCTCAATGCTAAACCATTAAAAAATAATCCCGGATGGAACAAAAGATGAACCTTCAGACGGCTTATAAGGAATGCAGGTATTCCTCTTTGAGCGATTTCCGAGCCTTAGCTTCTTGGCTGGGCTACAAGGAAGAGTATAATGACAAAGTCTTTTTGTTTGGTCGTAGCGATGGTGATTGTCGCTTTAGCGAGAAGCAGCTCCGCGACCGATGGTCACGTGTTACGCCTGCGGAAAAGGAGCACTATGATTCCTTTCTTCGCTCTATATGCTCAGCCATGAACTACACCAATGTAGGTAGTTCAATTGATCTTCATGGTTTTCGTCTTATCGAACGTGACAATGGGGATCGATTTATATTCTCGCCCAAAGACAAGTGTGTGTGTTCCTTAGGTCGTGTACTGTATTTCGCGTTGGAAGAAGGCTATGCATTGGATGGCAGTGGCCGTCTCTTATCGGAAGAGGAGTTTACTCCTTTGCGCGAGATCGATGGTCGATTTATGAAAGCCACCCGTCAAGAAGATAAAACAGTTATCTATTACAAGCACGAAGGTGATCCGTTTGAAAGCTCTTTCTTTCAATCATTAAGCCCAGACGAGCAATCAGTTATTAAAGGCGATGGAACGGTTGATGTGAATTATGAAGGTCGCCTTTCTCGGGTTTATCTTGATAAAGAGTTGAATCGCATTTTGGTGATTCCCTATTCTTCCGAACGTCTATTTACGAAATCCCTGGCCGATGATGATTGGGGGCAGATCCAGCGCTTGAAAGAATCCGGCTATGTTCCTTCCGCTGAACTCTTGGAACGCTTACGCACCGATTCTCCTCAAAAGGCTGAAGCGGTTGCTTCTGTTTTTTCTCTATCAAAAACAGAAATAGAGAAGAAGGATGCCTTACAAAAGCAGCCCTCCACTCCCCAACAGCGGAAGGAACAGACACGCAACTCGTGTGATTTAGTTCGCAGCATGTTTACTGATTTATAAACCTTAAAACCTCAGAAGTATGAGAGAAATGATGTTTTCTAACGAGTACCCCGATTTGTTGAAGGCAAATTGGGAAGAATCCTCTGAAACCTTAGAGAGTTTGCAGTCGGCTCTTATTGACGGTAAGATTGATTACCTGACTTATCTTCAGGCGCAACCGGAGAAATATGCGCTGTTTTTGTCGTCTTTGGAACTGACCGGCGGTGAACCCACAGCCCATCGGGCTGAAGAATGGGACATACACTATGAAGTAGAGTTGCAATCCACCTATCAATTTTGATCATTATGGCAGCATCTAAGTTTACCCCCACCGATGTGCATCAACAAGCAATCTCTTCGTTTGTAGAGTTGATGGTTCAGAAGATTGAGTCTTTGGAGAAGTCCGGTTGGACTAAACCTTGGCTTGACACTTATAAGGGTCTTCCACAGAACCTTTCCGGGGTGCCTTACAGAGGATCGAATGCACTGCTTCTTCTTTTGGACATGTCAGTAAAAGGTTATGAGCTACCTGTTTATACGACTTTCGAGGCGGCTCGAAAAATGGGCTTTTACCCCCAGAAAGGTTCCAAATCCACCCGGATATTTTTTTGGCACTACGAATATCGGCATACCACCACGGATGAAAAGATCAGTCCGGAGGAGTACAAGAGTCTTCCCAAGGAGGAAAAGTCAAATTACCGTTCTTCCAGTTATATCAAGTTCTACCATGTGTTTAATTTGGATCAGACGAATTTCAAGGAATCTCATCCGGATAAGTGGGAGGCTCTTCGTCAAAGTGTTCCGGAAATAACATTCAAGGGTCATGCCCAGATGGATGCTATGATTAAGATGCAGAACTGGCTTTGTCCAATTCGAGAAACTGCTTCTTCTCACGCATACTATGACCCCGGCCAAGATCTCATCCAAGTTCCTTCTCGTTCTCAATTTTCCTCAGAGGAATCATTTTACGGCACGTTACTGCATGAGATGGTGCATTCCACCGGAGCAAAGGATCGTCTGAATCGTGATCTCTCCGGCTCTTTTGGTAGCGAAAGCTATGCGAAAGAAGAATTGGTAGCCGAGTTGACTGCTGCGATACTTGGCCAGTCCATCGGCATATCTACTGCTCCCACTCAAGAATCCGCTCAGTACTTAAAATCTTGGTTGGAGCAAAGCGACAGGTCCACTAAGTTTCTGTTTGAATTGCTGAATGATGTGGGTCGTGCTCACAATATGAGCATCGATCGCATCCAAAAGCAGGAGGTAGAGTTGAGTAAGCCGTCTACTCTTTCTTCCCAGCGTTCTGATTTGGCTCATCAGCCGAAGTCCCCATCTTTGGCGGAAGAGAAGGATCCTACTGCGATCTATCTCCGAGAGATGCAGCACAATGAACTGATATGCGCCGCTATCCTGACTACCGACGGAGATTTGATACGTCACTTATCTCTTCCTTCCGAGGCATTACAAGAGATTGCGGTGAAGCAGAACCCACACTCCATCCGCTATATACCGGAGGCTACCGGAGCGGTTCAACTCTTGGCCTGCAAGTTGGATGGCAGTAGCATTCAGCACATCCCGTTTCCCACCGAGCAGATGAAGCTCACGGCCGTCAAGCAGTGTCCTTCCTCCATTGCTTTTCTCAAGGAACCGTCTTTATCCGTTCAGCTGGCCGCCGTTAAGAAGGATGCTGCTGTTATCTCTCTGATCAATGAACCTTGCAAGGCTGTTCAAGACTTTTTGGAAAAATCGGGCACTCCCCGTTCAACCGTCAAGTCCTCTTCACTGTCGGAAGAAATAATCCACCTGTAATAAAATATTGATCCCTTAAAATCTATCCTATGTTATCTGCAAACTTAATCGGCTATCTCTCCGCAGATGCCAAAGAAACAGAAAAAGGTTACTCCTTTTCGGTAGCTCACAATTACCATCGCAAAGGCGATAAAGAGACATTATGGGTTAACTGTTACGTTAATTTCAAGACCGGTGTCGGCCCTTACCTCAAGTCCGGTACTCCGGTGTATCTACAAGGCGACTTGAATGTCTCTTTATATACTCCGGGAGAAGGTCGTTCGCCGGTGATACAGTGTAAGATGGATGTATGTCGCATTCAACTCTTACCTTCGGCCAAGCGATCCGAACAAGATTCTTCCGACCAAGAACCTTTCTAATCTGACAAGCCGGATGAATAATCGTAAAGAGATTGCGTTCGCTTGCTTGCTTCTTGCCTTGGTCTTGGCCGGTGGGATAGGTTGCCAGTGGTGTTCCGTTGTAGGGTTCTTCCCTCCTTCGTTGCTTCCTGGTGTCTTGTTCGCAAAAGGATCTGTCCTTCGCTTTGGATATATCGCCATTGTGTTGGCTCTTGGCTTCCTTTTTCCTATCCCTCGGCCGAGATCGGGTAAGTGGTTTTCCGTCTATCTGACTTTATTTTTGGCTTTCTTG
>JAXFUC010000070.1:0-9340 GCA_034176395.1 Bacteroides sp.
CCGTTGATTTTCATAATTCCTAATACAAACCACCTTGTATGTATTGGGACTTTGGTATGTAACCGCCGACGAGGAATCTTCGACAAACGATTAGGGTTTTTCCTCCAAAGTATAGGAGTTTTATTTCCGGTTGAGGCAAAACCTTCCCATATATTTGCGGTGTTGAAACCTCGTACAAGAACTTTCAAAACAAAAGCATCTATGAAAAGTAAAATCAAACGATATGCAGCCTATTTCTTGTTGCTAATAATTGTGATGATAGGATTCTCGTCTTGTGTGGTCGAAGATGTGAGATTCTACGACGATGATTCCATCAGCGACGTCTACTACAATCGTACTCTCCACCTCTGCGACTACGTGTGGAAATATAAATACACCAATGCCGATGGACTTTACTGTGAACAATTCGTGGAATTCTTCACTAACCGCCGTGGAGAAGAACGTATCTTGGTTTACTATCCCAATGGAGAGATTCGTGGAGAAACCTATTCGTTCCGTTGGTCATGGGAAGATCTGTCACAAACGACCGTTTATGTTGAATATGGAGCGGGCGACGGGCTGTTTTTGGAAGACATCAGACTTTCCGGAAATCGCCTAATGGGCCTATGGGATGGACAAATGAGTACCTTCGTAGGACAATGATCCCAACAACATAAAATCTTTTGTTTCGCTTTTAAAGCCCCCCTTGCGAGGTTCGGAAAACTCCAACTTCGCAAGTGGGGGCTTGGAGCTTATCCCCAAGACACACTATCTTTGCGCTCTCAACTTCTTTAGATTTCCTAATGAACCATGGAATGGATTGATACGCTTTTCGTACAACACTCGGCTCTCCAAGCCGTTGTCGTCATTTCACTGATTGCAGCAATAGGACTCGGATTAGGGCGCTTACGGTTGCTAGGTATATCGTTGGGAGTCACTTTTGTTTTCTTTATCGGAATCCTGGCAGGACATTGGGGGCTTTCAATAGACGAATCCATGCTCACCTATGCCGAGAGTTTTGGCTTGGTATTGTTCGTTTATGCGCTAGGACTACAAGTAGGCCCCGGTTTTTTTAGCTCTTTTCGGGAAGGAGGAATCACCTTGAATATGCTCTCGCTGGGCCTAATTTTTCTGGGCACGGGATTGGCAGTGCTCGCCACATACCTCTTGCCCATATCTCTGCCCAATGCGGTGGGAGTATTGTGTGGAGCCGTGACCAATACGCCCTCATTGGGAGCCGCACAACAAACCCTCAAACAAATGGGATTGGAGAGTACTACACCGGCTTTGGGATGTGCCGTTTCCTACCCATTGGGAGTTGTAGGAGTTATCTTGGCAACTATCTTAATGAACAAGTGGGCCAGCAGCCACCTACCCTCACAGAAGAAAGAGAAAGAAGAGGTAAAAGCGGTTCATGTGGTTGCTTTTCAAGTACACAATCCGGCCATATTCAATAAAACAGTCAAGGAAGTGGCTTCCATGAGCCGAGAACGATTCATTATCTCTCGGCTATGGAGAGATGGCCATGTGAGTATTCCCACCTCTGAAATGGTTATCAAAGAGAATGATCGGTTGCTCGTCATCACCTCTGAAAAAGATACTCCGTTACTGACCATTCTGTTCGGAGAACAAGAAAATACCGATTGGAACAAAGAAGATATTGATTGGAATGCCATTGATAGTAATTTGGTTTCTCAACGCATCGTCATCACTCGCCCCGAATTAAATGGGAAGAAGCTCGGCTCATTGAGATTGCGCAACTTATATGGAATCAACATCAGCCGCGTTTATCGTTCGGGTGTAGAGCTTTTGCCCACCCCCGACTTGGTGTTACAGTTAGGAGACCGACTCACCGTTGTCGGTGAGGCCGCTGCCCTGCGAAATGTGGAGAAAGTGTTGGGGAATGCGGTGAAAAGTTTAAAAGAGCCCAACCTGGTTGTCATATTTATCGGAATCGTATTGGGCATTGCCGTAGGAACACTGCCCTTGACTTTGCCGGGCGTTTCCACCCCGGTGCGTTTGGGATTGGCAGGAGGCCCCATCGTTGTAGGTATTCTCTTAGGTACGTTCGGTCCTCGCATCCATATGATAACCTACACCACTCGCAGCGCCAACCTCATGCTACGTGCATTGGGACTCTCCCTTTACTTGGCTTGTTTGGGGTTGGATGCCGGTCATGGATTCTTTGATACCGTCTTCCGTCCCGAAGGAGCTTTATGGATTGCCTTAGGTGCCTTTCTGACAATTGTCCCCGTACTTATCGTAGGACTATTCTCACTATACGCACTTCGTTTGGACTTTGGTACCGTAGTGGGTATGCTATGTGGAAGCATGGCCAACCCCATGGCTTTGAACCATGCCAACGAACTTATACCTACCGACAATCCTTCGGTTGCCTATGCCACAGTCTATCCTTTGAGTATGTTTGCCCGTGTCATCCTCGTGCAAGTGCTCTTGATGTGTATGCTGGGATAGGAGTGTACCCCGTTCACTTACCATTGCATCGACACATTGTCAAACAAGACCTGAAGTGTACCATCGGTACATTTTGGCCACTCCCTCCTCAATCTCAACACGATGTTTCCATCCTAATTGATTCAGTTTTGAAGGGTCGGTCAGTTTCCTCATCGTACCATCAGGTTTCTCTTCATCAAAATTGATGCTACCTTTATAACCGATGGTATGAGCTATGAGCGAAGACAGTCTACGAATACTGATTTCTTTTCCCGTCCCGATATTGATGTGGCAGTTTCTGATTTCTTTTTCGTCAGGTCGGTAGGTGTCCGTGAAATTCACATGTTCCATTACATATACACAAGCATCGGCCATGTCCTCACTCCACAGAAATTCTCGAAGCGGCTTTCCCGTTCCCCACAATACGACCTCATCGCTTCCTATTCCATATCGTTGCAACGTTTTAATAATTTGCAACTCACTGCTATTTTCATCGACACCTTCAATGGGACGCGCGGCTAAATCTCTGCGAATACCATCCCAATCATTCCTACTCAAGGCATGTGCAAGGTGTATCTTGCGCATCATTCCCGGCAAGACATGGCTACGCTCCAAGTCAAAATTATCGTTAGGGCCATAAAGATTGGTTGGCATCACTGCGATGTAATTGGTTTTATATTGCAGATTAAAGCTCTCGCATAACTTCAGTCCGGCAATTTTGGCCAAAGCATAAGGTTCATTGGTGTATTCCAAAGGCGAGGTGAGCAAGGAATCTTCCGTCAATGGTTGCGGAGCTTCACGAGGGTAGATGCAAGTACTTCCCAGGAACAGCAACTTTCTTACACTGGTGCGATAGCTTTCGCCAATCACGTTTTGCTGAATCTGTAAGTTTCGATAGATAAAGTCGGCACGATATAGATTATTTGCCATTATTCCACCGACATGAGCTGCGGCCAAAAATACATATTCGGGACGTTCGGCCTCGAAAAAGGCTCGTGTAGCAACAGCCTCGGTAAGATCCAATTCTGAATGCGTGCGTCCAATAAGGTTTGTATATCCTTTAGACTTGAGATTCTCCCAAATGGCAGAACCTACCAACCCACGGTGACCTGCCACATAAATCCTTGCGTTTTTTTCCATGAAGCAATTATCGAGACTGGTTGGTTTGCATTTGCCTTACTTTCTCCATATCATGAGTCACCATACGCCTTACCAATTCCTCGAAAGATGTCCGCTCCGGGTTCCACCCCAGCAGCGTCTTGGCTTTCGTTGGATCTCCCAACAGCTGTTCCACCTCTGCAGGTCTGAAGTATTTGGCATCCACTTCGACACATACCTTTCCGGTTCTAATATCTACACCTCGTTCATTCACACCGATACCTTCCCATTTCAACTCAATGCCTACATGACGAAAGGCAAGTGTGGTGAACTCACGCACGGAGTGCATCTTCCCTGTTGCAATCACAAAATCCTCGGGAGTGGAATGCTGAAGCATGAGCCACATGCACTCTACGTAATCGGGAGCATAACCCCAATCGCGTTGTGCATCGAGATTACCCAAGTATAGTTTGTCTTGCAGTCCCTGAGCAATACGAGCGGCAGCCAACGTGATCTTCCGAGTCACAAAAGTTTCGCCCCGTCTTTCGCTTTCATGGTTGAACAATATACCATTGACTGCAAACATGCCGTAGCTTTCGCGATAGTTCTTGGTAATCCAAAATCCATACTGCTTAGCAACTCCGTAAGGACTACGAGGGTAGAAAGGCGTAGTTTCCTTTTGAGGCACTTCTTGCACCTTTCCAAAAAGCTCGGAAGTAGAGGCCTGATAGATGCGAGTTCGTTTCTCCAGTCCAAGGATGCGCACTGCTTCCAACATACGCAGCGTACCTACGGCGTCGGTCTCAGCAGTGTATTCGGGCACATCGAACGAAACCTTGACATGACTTTGGGCAGCCAAGTTATAAATCTCATCGGGCTGTACCTGCTGAATGATGCGAATCAACGAACTGGAATCTGTCATATCTCCGTAATGCAGATTGATGGAGCGTTTCTGCTTCATGTCACGAACCCATTCATCGAAATACAAATGTTCGATACGCTCGGTGTTGAATGAGGATGAACGACGCAGAATGCCATGAATTTCGTAACCTTTTTGCAGCAAAAACTCGGCCAAATAAGAGCCGTCTTGCCCGGTAATACCAGATATGAGAGCTTTCTTCATAGTAAAATCTGTTCCCGATTGATAAACTCTTGCAAAGGTGTTTGTTTTTGCTTGTTTATCCAAACTTGTGTCTATGTTCTTTCGATTAAGAACAGATTCCTTCGGTCTCTCAAAGGAAACGATCGGCTGAAATTCACATATTCACCGATGGAAATCCCTTAAAAAAGGAAAAAGCCACAACGTTTATTCGGGATAACACAGCTTTATGTGTACTTTCGTCCCTCCATAAGATTCTCTTGGCGCAGCCAACCTAAAAAGACTATGAATTATATGCAAACACCCTTCAACAAACCTCTTGCCACTGAGCAACGCTCCCCGGTAACGTGGGTGCCCACAGCCTATTTTGCAATGGGGCTACCTTTCATCGCCATCAACCTCGTCTCAGGATTTATGTTCAAAGACATGGGAATCAGCGATACGCAGATAGCCTTTTGGACATCGCTTATCATGCTTCCGTGGACGTTAAAGTTTCTGTGGAGTCCTTTCCTCGAACTCTACAAAACCCGTAAGTTTTTCGTGGTACTTACTCAATTGATCAGCGGACTACTTTTCGGTGTAGTAGCTTTCTCACTCTCGTTCGACTATTTCTTTGCCATTGCCATTGCTACAATGGGATTGATCGCTTTCAGTGGAGCGACCCACGACATCGCCTGCGATGGAGTCTATATGGCAGAGCTAAATGCAGAACAACAAGCCAAGTTTATCGGTGTGCAAGGAGCCTTCTACAACATTGCCAAATTGGTTGCCAACGGTGGTTTGGTCGCTTTGGCAGGTCAGCTGGCCGAGCACTATGGTGCCGTCCCCAACGGTACTTTTGAAGAAAACCAATGGGCTTACGCTTCTGCCTGGACGATCATTTTTGTGCTCATTGCAGTCGTTCTGCTGATTCTCGGCATCTACCACATAAAACAATTACCATCGACACAGATTGCTCGTACTGAAAGGAAAACAAGTCGGGAAACCATGCACGAACTCTTCACTGTCATAGCCGACTTCTTTACCAAACGACACATCTGGTACTACATTCTTTTCATCATCCTCTACCGATTGGCCGAGGGTTTCATCATGAAAATTGCCCCTTTATTCCTCCGTGCTCCTCGCGAGGAAGGCGGATTAGGACTTTCACTCACCGAGATCGGTACCATCAACGGAGTTTTCGGATCGGGTGCCTTCGTTCTCGGCTCGCTGTTGGCCGGTATGTATGTTTCACGCAAAGGGCTTAAGAAGACGCTCTTCACACTTTGCTGCATCTTCAATCTTCCCTTCTTTGCTTACACCTTTTTGGCAGTGGTTCGTCCCGAGGCTCTAAGCGTCATCGGAGCCTGCATCACGCTGGAATACTTCGGATACGGCTTCGGCTTCGTGGGGCTCACTCTCTTCATGATGCAACAGATTGCACCCGGTAAACATCAAATGTCGCACTATGCCTTTGCCTCGGGCATCATGAATTTGGGAGTGATGCTACCCGGTATGGCCAGCGGATTCTTCAGCGATTTGCTGGGATATCGAGACTTCTTTGTCTACGTATTATTGGCTGCTATCCCTGCCTTTTTCGTCACTTACTTCATCCCGTTCACCTACGACGACAGTAAACAATAAAGTATAAACCCACTAATCATTTACGATTTATGAACACAAAACTTATGCCCTGGGAAGAACGTCCGGAAGGCTGCAAGGACGTTGTTTGGCGTTGCTCAAAAAATCCCATTATTCCGCGCGATCTGCTGCCGACCTCCAACAGTATATTCAATAGTGCCGTTGTGCCTTTCAAAGATGGCTTTGCCGGGGTATTCCGTTGCGATGACCGTAACCGCCGCATGGCACTACACGTAGGTTTCAGCGACGATGCCATTAACTGGCGCATCAACGAAGAACCGCTACGCTTTCAATGCAACGATGCCGAGATTGGCGAATGGGTCTATGGATATGATCCACGCGTGTGTTGTATCGAAGGACGTTACTATGTGACCTGGTGTAACGGCTACCATGGCCCTACAATCGGTGTGGCTTGGACAGACGACTTTATCACATTTCACCAAGAAGAAAACGCCTTCTTGCCCTACAACCGCAACGGAGTCATGTTTCCGGTAAAGATCAACGGCAACTTCGCCATGCTGAGTCGCCCCAGTGACACGGGACACACTCCCTTCGGAGACATTTTTTACAGCGAATCTCCCGACCTGACGTTCTGGGGTAGACATCGGCACGTGATGTCGCCGGCTCCCTTTGAAGTCAGTGCTTGGCAATGTATGAAAATCGGTGCAGGTCCCACACCCATCCTCACCGATGAGGGATGGCTACTCATCTACCACGGTGTACTCCACTCGTGCAACGGCTATGTATACAGTTTCGGATCGGCCATTCTCGATCGCGATGAACCTTGGAAGGTGAAATATCGTTCGGGACCGTACTTGCTTTCTCCCCAAACCACCTACGAATGTATGGGCGATGTACCCAACGTTTGTTTCCCCTGCGCTGCGCTGCATGACGAAGAAACCGGCCGTATCGCCATTTACTACGGATGTGCCGACACCGTTACCGGCTTAGCATTCGGCTATATCCCGGAGATTGTAGAGTTTACCAAGCGCACCAATATCCTTTAATTCATGAAGATGCGATTTTTTACCTATCTATTGGCGTTCGCTCTGCTCCCTGCCACCATGGCAGGACAGAGCAAACAGCCTGTGGACTTTGTCAATCCGTTTATTGGAACAACCAATTTCGGAACGACCCATCCCGGGGCTGTCTGCCCCAATGGGATGATGTCGGTTGTGCCTTTCAACGTGATGGGATCGTCCGATAATAAATACGATAAGGACGCACGCTGGTGGTCTACTCCTTATGAATACACCAACAGCTACTTCACCGGCTACTCGCATGTAAACCTAAGTGGAGTGGGCTGCCCCGACTTGGGTTCACTGCTGTTGATGCCCACTACCGGCGAGTTGGATGTGGATTACAAAACTTATGGTAGTAAGTATAGCGACGAACAAGCCTCGCCCGGCTATTACAGCAACCTCTTGACCAAGTACAACATTCGCACAGAAGCCACCGCCACCTCTCGCACCGGACTGACTCGGTTCACCTTTCCCGCCGGAAAAAGTCATATCCTGCTCAACCTGGGAGAAGGACTTACCAACGAAAGCGGAGCGATGATGCGTCGTGTCAACGAACAAGAAATCGAGGGAATGAAGCTGTTGGGCACGTTTTGCTACAATCCGCAGGCCGTATTTCCCATCTACTTCGTCATGCGTGTCAGCAAGGTGCCCATCGCAACCGGCTATTGGAAGCGTCAGCGCACCATGACCGGCGTGGAAGCCGAGTGGGATCCCGATAGCGGCAAGAACAAGCTCTACCTCAAGTACAACCGCGAAATGGCCGGCGACGACATCGGAGCTTTCTTTTCATTCGACACCACCGAGGGCGAACAAATCGAAGTGCAAATGGGTGTTTCCTTTGTCAGCATCGAGAATGCACGCCTGAACTTAGAAAAGGAGCAAGCTAACCGACATTTCGAGGAGTTGCGTGCCCAAGCACGAAAAGCATGGAACGACGACCTTTCACGCATTCTGGTCGAAAGTGGAAGTGAGGACGACAAGACGGTGTTTTACTCTGCTTTGTATCACCTGCTCTTTCACCCCAATGTGCTCAACGACGTAAACGGGGAGTATCCTTCCATGGAGGGCGACCGCATACTGACCACACAGGGTACTCGCTACACAGTCTATTCGCTCTGGGACACCTATCGCAACGTACATCAACTTCTAACCTTGGTCTATCCCGAGCGACAGATGGAAATGGTGCGCACCATGCTCGATATGTATCGCGAGCATGGATGGCTTCCCAAATGGGAACTCTACGGACGTGAAACACTGACCATGGAAGGCGATCCATCCATCCCGGTCATCGTAGATACATGGATGAAAGGGCTGAGAGATTTTGATGTAGACTTGGCCTACGAGGCCATGACTAAATCGGCCAACGCTCCCGGCGCTCAAAACCTTATGCGTCCCGATAACGATGACTATCTCTCACTGGGCTACGTGCCTTTGCGCGGGCAGTACGACAACTCCGTTTCTCATGCGTTGGAATACTACATTGCCGACTACGCATTGTCACGTTTTGCATTGGCACAAGGCAAAAAGGCCGATGCCGAGAAGTACTTGAAACGCTCCATGGGCTATAAGAACTACTATTGCAAAGAATACGGAACATTCCGCCCACGGCTGCCCAACGGCGAGTTTTACAGTCCTTTCAATCCTCGACAGGGTGAAAACTTCGAGCCCAACCCCGGATTTCATGAAGGAAGTGCGTGGAATTACACTTTCTACGTTCCTCACGACGTTTACGGACTGGCCAAACTCATGGGCGGAAGTCGCAAATTTGTCGACAAGCTTCAAATGGTGTTCGACGAGAATCTCTACGACCCCACCAATGAACCCGACATTGCCTACCCTTATCTCTTCTCGTACTTTAAAGGGGAGGAGTGGCGCACTCAAGTGCAAACTCAACGCCTCTTGCGCAAATACTTTAAGAATCAACCTGACGGTATTCCCGGCAATGACGACACCGGAACCCTTTCGGCATGGGCCATCTTTACGATGATGGGATTCTATCCCGACTGTCCCGGTAGCCCCGAGTACACGCTCACCACACCCATCTTTGACAAAGTAACCATCCGCCTCA
>JAXFUC010000071.1:0-9562 GCA_034176395.1 Bacteroides sp.
TAGAGGCCGGTGTGTCCTTGCGATTGGGCGAGTACTTGCCGCTATTGGGCGAGGAGTCCATGGTGAAGCTGGACTATGCTCGCATGACGCAGAGTCATGATTCGGAGGGGTTGAAGTCGCTCTATGCCTTGCGCTACCTACGCGATAAGTTGACCCTACGCTTGGATCATGCCCTTGCTCCACGCCTCACGGCTTCGTGGTTCTTGCGCTACCAAAAGCGTATGGGAGTGTTTGAATCGGGCACGGATGCTTCGGGTAAGCCGCAATATGCCGACTATCCGGCTTTTGCTACACTGGATTTGCGGGTGGACTACCGTCCTTGCAACAAGGTGGAAGCTTATGTCGCTTTGAACAACCTGACCAATAAGACCTATTTCGACATCGCTGCCGTACCTCAACCCGGCTTTTGGGCTTCGGTGGGTGTAAGTTATCGACTTGGTAAGTAATCAGTACAGAAAGGCGAGATATGCCTTTGTTTAAGGCATTCGTTTTGTCTGTTATTTGAAATCCATGGATGCGCCTCTTCTTGAAAAAGAAGGGGCGCTCTTTTTTCATGCCATGAAACGTATGTGTGATGTTGAATGAATGTTCCGAAGCAAGTTGTGTTATGCAAGAATCTCTTCTTCACAATTCTCAAACTTCATGCCCGAATTTCAAGGATTTTCCGAATGAATACCGGAACGAAAAATTCCGAACCCGATCCTTGCAAAGTTTTTGAAACATTTGCACAAATCTTGAAGCTCGAGCAATTTTTTTTAAGTCAAATCGTGATTTTTATAAATCAAGCTATGAATTATATAGTTTCAAGTATGAACTATATCATCCAAGTCAGGTGTGAAGATTGATAGCAGGAGGTTTCATACTTGGTTGTATTGTCTTCTTGTTTGGGAGCATCGAACCGATGCTTTTCTCTGTAAATGCCAGGGATGTGAAACTCCCATAGCTTCATGGCAAAGCCCTTGTGATTCGCGTGGAATAACCGGTTGTTACGGAATTTAGATCGGGAATGCAACCTGAAAGCTGAAGGTGCATAGCTCTCATTTTGTTTGTTTTTATTTTCTCATTGATGAATAATTCGGTCGATAAGAAAAAATAAAGAATCGAATATTTATTCGGCTTATTTATTTTGTTACTTTTGCGAGTTTTCAAGAAAAATAAGAATTTAATATATGTATAACCCAACAATCAATCACGATGAATAGACATTTGTATCTTTTCAAAAGCACAGTGTGTTTGGCTTTCTTAGGTGCATCGTTTTGTGGATGTGAGAGTGAGAAAGAGAATGCCATTGATGCGAGTTTGCAGATCTATGGTAAGACCTACGATGTGCAAACGGGGATTATCTGGCAGAGCAATCCCTATACGAGCTACGAGCGAGTTCCTTACATCTGGGAGGATGTGTACGAAGAAAACGGAACACAAACTACCGACAAGGTGGAAGGTTTTGTTTCCAGCACCGAATCCAAATCGAGCGGAAACTTCATGATTTCGCTTTACCAAACCGGAATGAACTATAACGAACAGTTGAAGGAGGTAAGCGGATGGGGAGCGTTGGTGTGTTTCCATTTGGCTTCCAAAGAATTGGAACGATTGGTTCCCGGCACTTATGTGGTGGGCGAGGAGCAAAAGCCCGGTACGTTCAAAGGTTATGCCTCGTCTTCGTTCAATGTCAAAGTGGGAGGTGGCATAGCTACGGTTACCGAAGGTAAGATACAAGTGGACGAAGTGACAGGAGGTTACAAAGTGACTTTTGACTGCAAAACCGATTTCGGAGGCATTGTACGAGGCCATTTCCATAGCCCCATGCCGGTGGTTCGCTTGCCGCAGGTGACTGCATTGGAACATCGGGATATTGTGTTGGAAGGACTGATGAAGAAGCACATCAAGCATTTGGCCGAGAAGAAGACTCCCGATGTGTACACAAATCCCAATTGGAACTTGCATAAGCCGGGAGTGGACATTTTTGCCAAAGCTTTCTTGACCCTGAGCACAGGCCTACTCTCGGATGCCAACGGCAGTAAGTCTACACCCGATGTCGCTTTGTCGCACGATGAGGATAACAATGCGTTGGTCTTTGAGTCGCCCTTGCATATGCGCCGTTTCTTTGGACCGAGCAAACAACGCGCCTTCTATACGTTCCCTTGCCATACCATCTATATGAAGGCTCCCGATACATTTACCGAAGCCGACTTTGAGAAAGTGAGCGAAACGGGCTTGACGGCCGAGGTGAAAGAAGAAACGGTCAGCATTCCGCTGGGCGACAACTTCAAACCCTGCTATGTCTTTTTCCGCACCGGTCGAGGCGATAAGGGGGTGATTCGTGTAAGGGGATTCAGAGAGGGTGGCAAAACCTATACGCCCTATGCTTGGAGTGCTTTGCACGTGATTACCGAATCGCGCAAAGCGGCACTGACCATTGACGTAAAATGTCCGGCGGTGATTTATAACCCGACAATTAAGTAAGACAAAGTTGTTAGACCGATAATAGTAAATACGATATGAAGATCCAATTTAATACGTTGAAGGGATTACGTTGTCATTCATTGGGGCTGCTGCTGACAATGAGTGGTGGGGTGGTGGCCGCTCCGCTTGCGACAACGGATGCAACTCTTGCAGTGGAAGTGCAACAACAAGAAACCAAGGTAGAGATAAAAGGCGTGGTGGTGGACAAAACGGGCGAACCCTTGCCGGGAGTGACGGTGTGGCTCGTGGGGACCACTTTTAGAGCATCGACCGGCATCGATGGCGATTTTGTGTTGCCTTGCCCGCGCGAGATGAAGAAGTGGGAACTGCAGTTCACCTTTGTGGGTATGCAAACCAAAACTTTGACGGTGACTGCTCCCGAAAAGTCCTTGAAAATTGTGCTCGAAGAAAGTTCACAGGCCTTGGACGAAGTGGTGATTACCGGTATGGAAGTCATTAAGCGCGAACACATGGTGGGTAGTGCCAATGTGGTGAATGCAAAAGATTTGCGCATGCAGGGCATTTCTTCGGTCGACCGCATCCTCGACGGTATGGTGGCCGGATTGAACAGTACGACCATATCGGGTGCACCCGGAAGTCGTGCCAAGATAACCATTCGTGGAGAGAACAACCTGAGCGGGCGCTCGGAACCCTTGTGGATCATCGACGGACTGCCCATGATGTCGGGTGTGCCGGTGAACAATACGGGCGACTATGCCGGCTCGATCATGCAAGACGGTGTGGGCAATGTGATGCCCGAAGACATAGAGTCCATCAGCATTTTGAAAGATGCTTCGGCCACTGCCATCTACGGTGCACGCGCTGCCAACGGGGTTATCGTTATCACGACCAAGAAAGGCTTCCGTTCGAAGACTCAAGTTTCGTACAATGGTACTTATGAGTTGAGCACCGCACCTTCTCATCGCATCAAGTTCATGAACTCGGCCGAGAAACTCGATTACGAACGCTCCATTGTCGACGTGTTTGGCATGGACTATGCCAGCATGGCCGGCCGAGGCGGTTTTCTGTATCAGCGTCATACCCAAGGCTTCTTGACTCCGGTCGAGTATGCTCAACACTTGGAACGCTTGAAGGCCACGAATACCGACTGGTTTGACGTGTTGTTCCGTACAGCACAGTCGCAACTCCATAGCGTGAGCTTGCGAGGCGGTAGCGAAGAGTTGACCTATTACACTTCGTTCAACTTGCAATCCAAAAGTGGTATCTTGCGTTCCAATCAGTATCAAAACGCCGGTGCTTTGATGAAGATGGACTATCGCCCCGTTAAGAATCTGATTTTGGCCTTGAACTTGTCGGCCAATGCGCGCAGAAACCGTGACCATGCATCGGTCGTAGATCCCTTCAATTACGCCATGTTTGCCAATCCTTACGAACGTCCCTACGACGAAAACGGAAACTATGATTATGATTTGAGCTATTTGGCCAACAACAGAACGAACGAAAGAGCTTCGGGCTATAAATTCGATCGGTTTAACATTTTGAACGAGTTGGATCAAACACGTAAGAAGCAAGACGGGCTGGATTTCGACATGACCTTTAACTTGCGCTACACGATCTTGCCGGGTTTATCGGTGGAATCCATTTATCGTCGTGGTGTGAGCTATAACACTTCGACCACCGAAGTCGAAGCCGGAACCTATGCTTCGTGGGTGGGCGAGACGCTCAGCTCAAGAGCCTACAAGGATATGCTTCTGCCCGATAAGTACAACGATGGGTCGCTGACCGAGGCATCGGGTAAGAATCACAACTGGTCTTGGCGTAACCAAATCGACTACTCTTTCGCTCTGAAAAAAGATCACCTGTTCAGTATCTTGCTGGCCAACGAAGTGATGTCCAAGAAGTACACGAACTTCGGTTATACATCTCCTTATTACTCGGGCGATTATCGCATCACCGGCTTGCCGATGTTTGACAAAGATGTTGCTTACGAAGACCTGCGCGCGCAGTTGGCAGCCTTGTACAACACCAAAGATGGGCAAGATCGTAGTCTGTCCTACCTGGCATCACTGCGCTATGGGTATAAGGATCGCTACATCGTCAACTTCAACTTCCGCGCCGATGGAGCCGATGCCATAGGCGATGCCAAGCGATACACCCCGCTGTGGTCGGTGGGAGGACGTTACAACCTGCACCGCGAGAAGTTCTTTGCAAACCCCATCGTGAGTGAATTGTCTTTGAGAGCATCGTTCGGTTACACCGGTAATATCGACCGTACCGCCTATCCTTTCTACACCATCAGTTTTGGCAGCGATGCCTTTATGGGAAATCGCTTAGTGAGCAAGTTTACCTATCCGAATCCCACCATTACTTGGGAGAAGAAGAGAGATTTGAACTTGGGTCTCGAAGTGTCGTTCCTCAAGAATCGCATCAACATGACCTTGGAATACTACAAGAGCCGTACGGAGAACATATTGGAGGACTTGCAGATTCCGATCTCTTTGGGACGCACAAGTGTGAAAGCCAATGGTGGTATCGTGGAGAACCAAGGTGTGGAGCTGTTCACCAATGTTCGTTGGATCTCGACCAAGGATTTGACTTTCAGCACTTCCTTCAATTTGGCTCGTAACAAGAACGTGATTGTACGCTCCAACCATACGTATGGTTCGTGGAGAGAAGCCACTCGCAGCAATGCCAGCCAAGGAGGCGTGATCAATGTGGTGGGTGAAGAAACCGGAAGTATCTACGGATGGCGTTTTGCCGGTGTGAATCCCGCAACCGGAAACCCTCAAGTTTATCTGACCGAGAGCGGTAAGCATTCGCTGAGAGCCATGTTGGATAGTTGGAACAGCCTTAGCGATGAGCGACGCCGCGAACTCTTGGAAGCCATGGGAGGCGATGTGAATGGCGACCCCGTTAAGATGGATTATCACCGTGGTGCCAATGAACAGGGTTCGTACATCGGTTCGTCAATGACCTACTTGGGTAGAAGCAACCCGTTGATTACAGGAGGATTCAACACGTCTTTGAGATATAAAGATTTTGAATTCAGCACTTCTTGGACATTCAAAACAGGACATATCGTGCCCAACTTCAACGACTTCCAAAACGCACCGGTCAATGGTGAGAGTGCAGAACGGGTATCTTTGGGTTATAGTTCCGACCTCTCCGTGTCGTCTACAAATCGTGAACGGAAGTATTTGTACTATTGGCAGCATCCGGGCGACGTGACTTCCGTGCCTCGATTCACCACCGCCAGCAACGATTTGTGGGCTTCGATGGTGACCGATGTCAAGTACTCCAAAGGCGATTACCTGCGATTGAACAATCTTTCGTTGAGCTATCGCTTCCGTCAACCTTTTGTGAAAGAGTGGGGATTGAGCACACTCTCGCTGGCTTTTGTGGCACGCAACCTTCTTACGCTGACCAAGTATCCCGGCTTGGACGTGGCCACCGGTTCGGCATTTGCCTATCCCGTGTCTCGTGACTTCAGTTTGAAATTATCCGTTGGGTTTTAATTAACGACAAAAAGAGTATGAAAAATATATTCAAAGTATCGGCTCTCGCCCTGTGTTTCATGGTGACTGCTTGCAGTGACTTTTTGGATCTGAAGCCGCGAGATATGAAAGTGGTGAGTACCGTAGAAGACTATCGCGACATCTTGGCAACCTATATGCGACTTGTCAAGACAGTGGATCCACTGCAAGAACCTTTGGTCTTTGGCGAGGCCTATTGCAGTCCTAAGTTCGTTTGTGCCGGTTTGTGTGGCATTTATACAGGCGAGACCACGATTCAAACCACATCGGGTGCGGCCTATTACAATTCGAACTCGGGCACATACACACCCGATGGAAAGGCGTTGTTGAACTGGATGAGGCCCGATGAAGAAATTTGGAATCGTTACTATCGCTTCTTAGGTCCCATCAATTTGATTATTGAAAGCATTCCTACGGCCGAAGGAACCGATGAGGACTTGCGCAACTATGTGAAGGGAGAAGCATTGGCTTGGCGTGCCTACTCTTTCTTCAAACTCTTGCAGTTTTACTCTCCTTATAAGCAAAATGAATATGGTATTCCGCTTACACTTACTGCCATCAAGGACATAGGTATTGCCAAACCTGTTCGAGCTGCCCAAAGTGAGTGCTTTGCACAAATACTGAAAGATTGCAATGAGGTGCTCGCTCTGCTGGAAAAAACCGGTACTCACCCTTGGAACTGCATTTATCGCAAAGACTTCGTTCAAGCAATGATGGCCGCTGTGTATCATTGGAAAGCCATGTCGGGAGCTGCCGAAGCCACCGACTGGGCTCAAGCCGAGAAGTATGCGAGCGCAGCTATGAATATGCGCAGCCTGACCAATGAGTCCGCAGTGTTAAAGGAACTGTTCGATTGCTCTCGTGTAAATAGAATGAAACCTTTTGAACATGACGAATGTTACATCCGTCTGAAAGAAGGTTCGTGGAGACAGTTGCTAAACGAAACCTTTAGAATGGCCTACTACGCAGAGAATACAGAGAAACGTGTGGATGGTATACCCAAGCCCGAACATTTGGCCATGTTCAAAGCTACGGACATACGCCGACAAGCCTGGTTCACAGCCGATGGGCGCAGCGATAAGTACAGTTTGCTTCAAGACAGTTATGGAGCCATCTTGATACCTTTCCGTTTAGCGGAAATGTACCTCATTAAGGCCGAGGCGTTGGCCCGCCAAGGAAAGACCGGTGAGGCTGTGGCAGTCATGACCGAATTCTGTAAAGCACGCTACACCGATGACCAGATCATCCCTACCGATGCCGCTAAGCTCTTACAGTTGATTCTCGATCAGCGTTTCTGTGAATTCTATCACGAGAACGATATGCGTTGGTTCGAAATGAAGCGTTTGGGTGTGAAGGTGGAACGGATTGTGGAAGGTGAGCGCTATGTGCTTTTGCCCGACGATTTTAGATATACTTTCCCCATTCCTCGTCGAGAATTGGAATTGAACGTGAAGATGAAGCAGACACCGGGATGGGAAAATGTGAACTATTAATGGATCAAAGACAATGAATATGAACAGTAAATACAGACAGATGTTGCAGATGGCCTTGCCGGTGTTGGTGCTGACTATGGCCGCCTGCTCGCCCGAGGAAGAAAACTATCGTGAGAATGTGATCGACGTAACCAAGGTCGATAGTGTTTCGGTAGTACCCAACCACACCATGTTGGTGGCCAACGGGCTCTCACAAATCGACTTGGCCCCTCGCTTCTTTACAGCCGATAAACGCCGAATGCCCGATGTACGAATCAAAGACGAGATGCTGGAGTATCTAACGGAAGATGGGGTTCAGCTGACTCCTTTGTTCTCAACAAGCGATACCCGACTGATTGGTAAAACCATCACAGGACGTTTGCGAGTGAAAGGCACACAAACGACTTCCGCCCCCTTCAGCTTCAAAGTGGTTGCTGCCGAGGAACAAAAATATGCTCAGCAAATCACCATCCCGGTTATCTTCCACATCGTGCAAACCACCGAGGATGTAGAGTCTTTCGGTGGCCCTTATACCAAAGAGAATGTGGCCTTGCAGTTGCGCAGACTGAACGATGCTTTCAAGGGAATGACGAAAACTCCCATCGGAGTGAACACACACATACAGTTTGTTCCGGCCTTGTACGCACCCGATGGTGCACGTTTGCACGAAGAGGGCGTCAATCGAGTGGTGGTGGAATCTATCGACACGACCAACGTATATCGCAAGTTCTTGACATCCAAGAAACTCCTTTGGTCATCGGAACACTACCTTAATATCTGGCTGATATCCGATCGTTATGGCTCTATTCAGAACTTTGAAGCGGTAAGTGCCAACTGTTTGCCGCGTTATATGAATGCCGGAGCCACCGATGCTCCCGAAGGGCTTACGCTGGAAACCTATGCAAATCAAGCGGCTGCGGTTGAGGACTTGGGTGTGCTTTACAGGCTGCAAGAACTGTTGACTCCTCTGCGTTCGTTTTCAGAAGAAAAGTCGCCCAACGACCTGAATTATTACGTGGGCCGTTACCTGGGTTTGCTGCCCACCTTTACGAGAAGCAGCGACCAAGCCGAGAGCGATTATTGCGAAGATACGCACGATTATTATGCCAACCCCAAGGCCTATCGAGGCAATGCCACTTGGTATAAGGAAGCCAATGGTTGCTATTTCCGTGCCGACAACCTGATGGACGATCCCACGGGCACCCATACTTCCGTCTCGCGCAACCAAGCCATCCGTATGCACTGGGTGCTGAACAATTGCGCCCACCGCATGGCCTGGAAGTCGTCGTTTGCCCTGACCGGCAAGTAATCGGTGATAAACCTCGGGGCATGTTTGCTCCGCATATGCAAAGAGTCGATGACCCAATCATCGGCTCTTTGTCGTTTGTATACGAATGAGGCAAGCGGACAAGGGTGAGCCTCGTTGCGATGAATCGGGCTTCCCCTTGAATGCGAGAATGAACAAGAATGGATGAAGAGCAGTCCATAGCATTGTCGTGATTGCTCAATGGCTCCATCGGAGGGAAGGGATAGAAGATGGCCGGTGTGATAAGATACAGAAGGGAAGGGGAATGAAGGAGGAATCTTAATTATTTGTAGGCAATAGAAGGGGAATAGAATCGGCAGACGGGAGATGGACGAGGATGTTTCGCCGGCAAACCGCAAGTGTTTTGCCGGCGAAGTGTAGGCACTTTGGTCGCAAAGCATAAACACTTTGGACGGAAGGTGTAAACACTTTGCTCGCCAAGCATATCCACTTCGTTTGCAACCGTTCGGGAGCCGTGTCCGATTTTCGGGATACTAAAAGCGGCATCGCCTCTCGAAACCCAATCGGGGTGTTCGAGAGGCGATGGCTTGAGCGGTTGTCCGAGTGGACGTTCTACGTTTCTCGTCGGTCGGATTGTTTGTCGTCCGGGGAGCTATTTACTTCAAGGTTTCTTTTATTTCGTTGTAGAGCAGCTCGTAATGCGCACGCAAACTGCGGTTGGCTGTCGAGGTGCGCAGACGGGCCAATAGGTTCATGATGTCCTTGGCTGCATTGTACTGAGCCGGGTTCTTCACCATGCGCAGGTCTTCCATGGGGTTGTATTCAAAGAAAGAAGCGGTGCGATGCCGATGCTCTTCTTCGTTTTG
>JAXFUC010000072.1:0-4214 GCA_034176395.1 Bacteroides sp.
AACCCCTTTGTGCCACTCTTCGTTATATAGCACAATGGACCGCCTGTCTTCCAAGCCCTCCAGTTGGGTCACAATTCGGTTGGCTTCCTCGGTCATGCTTTTGTCGAGATCCTTTCGAGTCTCGTTATATTGGTTGATTTGCTCGGCCTTTTCCAAAGCAGCCGACAAGTCCTTCTCCGTGAGAAGTGCCACCGCTTCCTTTCCGTTCTGTATACGTCCCGAAGCGTTGATGCGTGGACCTATGCGAAACACGATATCGCTAATGGTCAGCTCTTTTTCGCTCAAACCACAAACGTCGATAATGGCTTTCAGACCAATGCTGGGGTTACTGTTGAGTTGTTTTAGGCCATGGTAGGCCAAAATGCGATTTTCCCCCATGATGGGCACAATGTCCGAAGCTATGCTCACCGCAACCAAATCGAGCAAGGGGATGAGATGATGAAACTCGATGCCATTGCTTTGGGCAAAGGCTTGCATGAACTTGAATCCCACACCGCAACCCGAGAGGTTAGTATAAGGATAGGTATTATCCTTTCGCTTTGCGTTCAAAATAGCCACCGCAGGCGGTATTTCCTCATCGGGCACATGGTGGTCGCAAATGATGAAGTCGATGCCCTTTTCCTTGGCATAAGCAATTTCGTTGATGGCCTTGATACCACAATCGAGCACGATGATGAGTTTCACCCCCGTTTCATAGGCATAATCCACCCCTTTGTAGGACACTCCGTATCCCTCATCGTAGCGGTCGGGAATGTAGTAGTCCACATTCGAGTAGAACTGCTGGATAAACTTATAAACCAGCGATACCGAAGTCGTACCATCCACATCGTAGTCCCCATAAATCAGCACCCGTTCCTTCTTTCCCATAGCTCGGTTGAGTCGGTCCACGGCCTTATCCATATCGTTCATCAAGAATGGGTCGTGCAAATCGTGCAATTGCGGCTTAAAGAAGGTACGAGCCTCCGCTACTCCGGTGATTCCTCGTTGCACAAGGAGTTTGCCCAAGGCGGGATGGATGCCCAACTCACGAGCCAAGGCTTGGCTTTGGGCTTCTTCTTCCGGGGTTATGGTGCGATAGTTCCATTGATGAGTCATTATGATGATGTTCTTTTATTTCTGATAATCAGTGAGAAGTTCCTATGAGAACGTCCCAACAAGCCGTAAAAATACGAAAAAATACCGGGAGGCTGCATCGGGGTAAACAAAAACTCACGCTTTTTAATACCCACATTCGCTGGAGGCTCATCCTCATTTACAAGGAGAGATTTTTATCGCTCGATTTCCGGCAGAATGACGTTTGAGCGTGTAGCGGCAAAGAGAAAAGGAAAATTCATCGAAGGTAAAAACCACACGGATTTATACGGAAATTCGTCACCGCTCCTCAAAATTTATGAATCATGGTGCGACCGATACAAATCGGTATATGAACCGTATGCACCAAACAATGGACAATACCGTTCAAAGATTGATTCATAGGTCATTGACCCATAAAAGGAATTTCGATCACCGTCCAAAGGCTTATCGCCATTGAATCTTCTTCATTTCGTAAGGTCGAGCGAGATTCACAATGACCTGAACATCGAGAATCACCTCCTAACAATCGTTATCCGAAGAAGGGCAAAAGCGACACAAATAACCCTTAGGTCAACACTCCGACAAAAGCATCTTGAAATTCGGGCAACGGCACACCGGGTAGGTATAAGCCAAATACGGCCGAACCCGATCCACTCATAGAGGCATAGACTGCCCCACTGTCATAAAGTCGTTGTTTAACGATTGCGATCTCAGGATGCTGGCGAAAAACACTTTGCTCAAAGTCATTGACCAAGGCCGTTCGCCACGTTTGCACAGGTTGTGCAAGCACCTCGCGGATGGACTGCAAAGGACGATGTGGACAAATGTGGGCAAATGCCTCGCGAGTGGAAACAAAAACATCGGGCTTTATGACAACGATTCCGTAGCCTTTCAACGAAAGTTCGATAGGGGAGAACAGATTTCCCGTACCTTCTGCGAAGGTAGAGGTATTGCGAATGAAGAAAGGACAATCGGCGCCTAATTGAGAGGCATAATGCTCCAGTTCTTCGAGCGACAAAGCAAGTTCGAAACGTTGATTCAGCAACCTCAGCATGAACGAAGCATCGGCCGAACCCCCTCCCAATCCGGCTCCCGAAGGGATACGTTTGTAGAGGTAAATATGAAGCGGAGGAAGATGGTGGTGAGCCTTCAGTAGGCGATAGGCCTTTACCACGAGATTGTCGTCTATACTCCCCTCTACCGCATTGCCGTAAAGGTGGAGTGCACAATCGGTTTGTAAGTCGGATGCAGGATGAATCTCCAGTGCATCTTCAAGTCCGGCAACCGGATAAAAAACGGTTTCGAGGTTGTGATAACCATCGGGACGACGCTCCACCACGGAGAGACCGAGGTTTATTTTGGCATTGGGAAAACAAATCATGAAGCGGTGGTTTGTGATGAGTTGGATAAACTTGTTCAAAAGTTTGTTGATACAAAGGTAACAAAAAAGATAAGCGATTGGTAGCCCCTCGCTCTTTATGGCCTATCTTTGTCGACCCATACCGACTCATAAAAAGCAATTGCATGGCAGAAATTAGAAAGAGTACCCGTACAAGCAAATCGTCCAAAACCGTTTCGCCCGTCAATGACTACGGCCGCCTTCAACCTCAAGCCGTGGAACTCGAAGAAGCCGTCCTGGGTGCCCTGATGATTGAGCGCGATGCCTATTCGCTGGTGGGCGAAATTCTACGCCCCGACTCTTTCTACGAGCATCGCCACCGCTTGATCTACGAAGCCATTTCCGACTTGGTCATCAACCAAAAGCCGGTGGACATTCTCACTGTAAAAGATCAACTGTCCAAGAAAGGCTATTTGGAAGAAGTCGGCGGCCCATTCTACATCACCCAACTCAGCAGCAAGGTAGCTTCATCGGCCCACCTGGAATACCATGCTCGTATCGTGGCTCAAAAGGCGTTGGCACGCGAACTCATTACGTTCAGCAGCCAGATACAAAGCAAGGCATTTGACGAAACACTCGATGTGGACGACCTGATGCAAGAAGCCGAGGGTAAACTCTTCGAAATCTCACAACAGAATCTAAAGAAGGATTATACCCAAATCAATCCGGTAATCGATGAGGCATATAAGCTGATTCAAAAAGCAGCTGCAAGAACCGATGGTTTGAGTGGTTTGGAAAGCGGATTCACCGCACTTGATAAGATGACGTCGGGATGGCAAAACTCGGATCTGATCATCATCGCCGCCCGTCCGGCCATGGGTAAGACGGCCTTTGTGCTTTCCATGGCAAAGAACATCGCGGTGAACTTTCGAAATCCGGTGGCTTTGTTCTCTTTGGAAATGAGCAACGTACAGTTGGTGAACCGACTCATATCCAATGTCTGCGAAATTCCCAGTGAAAAGATTAAGAGTGGTCAGTTGGCTCCTTACGAGTGGCAGCAATTGGACTATAAACTGCGCGACCTACTCGACGCACCTTTGTATGTCGACGATACCCCCTCGCTCTCGGTATTCGAATTGAGAACCAAAGCTCGCCGTCTGGTGAGAGAACATGGAGTCAAAATGATCATTATCGACTACCTGCAATTGATGAATGCTAGCGGCATGGCCTTCGGAAGCCGCCAAGAAGAAGTAAGTACCATCTCGCGCTCATTGAAAGGCTTGGCCAAGGAGTTGAACATTCCCATCGTAGCCTTGTCGCAGTTGAACCGTGGTGTGGAAAACCGAGAAGGAATCGAGGGCAAGAGACCGCAACTGAGCGATTTGCGTGAATCGGGTGCCATCGAACAAGATGCCGACATGGTATGCTTCATTCATCGTCCCGAGTACTATAAGATATACGAGGACGAACGAGGAAATGACCTCCGAGGAATGGCCGAAATCATCATAGCCAAACACCGTAACGGTGCCGTGGGCGATGTTTTGCTTCGATTCAAGGGAGAGTTTACTCGCTTCTCCAATCCGGAGGACGATATGATTATTCCCATGCCGGGTGAGTCCGGTAAGGGCAAGGTTCTGAGCTCCAAACTAAATAAAGAAGCATCAGTCGAGCCTCCTATGCCTTCGGATATTCCCCCTATGCCGAACCCCTTCGGCATGGGAGGAGATGGGCCTTTGCCTTTCTAAAACGGAGTTTATCATAGCCTCGCAAACCTCAGAAACAACGTGTTTCCCGAACAAAT
>JAXFUC010000073.1:0-5443 GCA_034176395.1 Bacteroides sp.
AGTGTAGGGAGCACGATAGCGAATGGCCTTAGCACGAGTCAGTACACCGTCGCACGAATCGCCCGTGGAGGCTCCGGTGAATATACTCACTTGAAAGGGGCGGCCTGCTGCGTGTTCGGCTTCGGCTTGTTTGGCCAATTCGGCCGTGACAGCTTTGGGGGTTCCTGCCGGTGTAAATCCGCTGAGGCCAATGTTGTAGCCATGCTTGATGAAGCTGGCAGCTTCTGCTGCCGAAATTCGATTGAATGCCATAATCTTAATGAATTATCCGTGATTTCATTTATCGATTGCAAGTACTTGCTTCGTTGGAATCCAAGCCTTTGCATTAGTACTTTCTATGGAGAATTTCGCCCCAAACAATGGCTCGGCGAATTTCCTCGAGCGAAGAGATGGAAAAGTCTTCGGGGTGCTCGTCCGCAAGAGGTGTTTCCGGAGCGGTGAGAGAGGTTGCCGTGCTTCCTTCCTCCTTACCGGTGGTAAGAAAACGATTGGCCGGTTTGCTCTTCGGCTTCTGTTTGGGACGAGACGGCGAGGGAGCAGGCTCGTGGATTTCTTCCCATTCCATTTCGGGTTGACCCGATGTAGAGTTCGCTCGCATCATTCTCTTAAATAGCCCATACAGTAGAGGCAAGGCAACAGCGAGAAGGAGTTTCAAAATATCCTCCGACATATTCTGATGGAATTAAATTGTTTGTATCCACGTTAATCAGTAGTTCGCCAAAGGTAACGATTAAATCGGAAGATTGAACGCAAGCGAGCCGAAAAAAGGAGGGGCATAAAAAAAGGGCAGTTTCACAACTCCCCTTAATTCTTTAACCTAAACCTTAACTATGAAAAAATCTATATATTTTTTCCATGGACAAAGATAAGTGGTTTCCTCTTATTTGCAATAAGAAATAGGAAGCAAATGTGTTCTCATTCCGGAGTTTAACACAAATTAACCACCCGTCTTCTGTTTTGAGTGCGATTTTCCGTGCATTCACTCGGTCAATCACTCTTAACAGCCTACGAAGAACCGCCTTCCCACTCGCAGAAATCAGTTATTGCACACCTGCTTGCAAGCCTAAGAACAAATTTCTTACACGGCCTTCACCCACGAATCGACAAAGTTTATCGTTTTCACTCCCCATGTTCGGCCTCGATTGCCTCGAAGATGGCAAAAAGCTCTTCCTTTGTTTCGGCTCGCAGCATGGCTATTCTTGTCTCCTTAAAATGGGGAATTCCTTTGAAAAGCGGAGAAGCCGCCAAGTGTCGGCGCACGTGCAAAATACCGCGGCGTTCGTCCAGCAGCCTCACACTGTCGTTCACCTGCCGGCGTAGCACATCAAGATACCAACCGAACGAGGCTGTGGGCAGCAGCTCACCCGTTTGCAGATAGTGTTTCACCTCCTTGAAAATCCAGGGTTTGCCAAAGCTGGCGCGACCTATCATGACCGCATCCACGCCATAGCGATCGAAACACTCGCGGCATCGCTGGGGGGTGGTAACGTCGCCATTGCCTATGATGGGGATACGCATACGAGGATTGTTCTTCACCTCGCCGATGAGTGTCCAATCGGCTTCGCCTGTGTACATCTGTGCCCGTGTGCGCCCATGAATGGTCAGGGCTTCGATGCCACAATCTTGAAGAGCCTCGGCCAAATCGACAATGATGCGGCTATCAGCATCCCAGCCCAGCCGCGTCTTGACCGTGACGGGGGTGTTCACCGCATCGACCACGGCTCGCGTGATGCTCAGCATCCGTGGAACATCTTTCAGCAGTCCGGCTCCGGCTCCCTTACCGGCCACACGTTTGACAGGACATCCAAAATTGATGTCGATCACATCGGGGCGTGCCTGTTCGGCAATGCGGGCGGCTTCGGCCATGGTGTCGGGGTCTTTGCCATAGATTTGTATGGCCACCGGACGCTCCACATCGCTGATTTGCAACTTCTGCTCGGTTTTGCACACGGCTCGTATCAACGCATCGCTCGACACGAATTCGGTATATACCATATCTGCACCGAACTCTTTGCAAAGCAAGCGGAAGGCCGGATCGGTCACGTCTTCCATCGGAGCCAACAGAATGGGCTGTGGCCCCAGATCTATATGTTTGATTTTCATTTCTCGTTTCCCTATTTGTGGTCTTGGCACAAAAGTACGAAAGTTTTCCCATTCCCGACACTCCGTACCGCAAGCCTCCTCTCCCGCCAAGCCCATCGCCTGCCCTTCGCACAGCCTGCACAGATTCTCATTCGATGCGCAACAAGCACCGACCGATCCCACCACAGGCGACCGGGGCGATGCGTGTTCACGGTCGGGATGCGAAGCACGTACACTTCGGTTGCAAAGTGTAGGCACTTTGGTCACAAAGTACAAACACTTTGGCCGCGAAGTGTAGGCACTTTGGACAAGACACAAAAAGCCACTGAGAACCAGGCATCTGAAGTTCCCACTCAAGTCGTCAACCCTTCATGCGGCGATGTACCCACACCCACTGCTTGCACACACCTTGGCCACTTCGGTTGTATCTTTCATCGACGCCTTGCCTCGCCTTCTCTCCCCTGCTCTGCTCGCTTCATTTTCGGACTCCGTGGGCGGTTATAAGATGTTAAACCCATGCCGTCGGTGCACCATCCTTCCAAGATTTGGCCTATATTTGCAAAGAACTTCATGTTGATGTGGACAGATTTGGGTAGCTTGCAACCACGAAAAAAAATGCTAAAACACGTCTCTACGGCCTCTGCGCAAGGTCATTCAGCACGCTCAACACCTTTAGCCATTGCACCCTGCTTCCTCTATCCGGCTCACACGAATCTGAGGTTCTTGTGTTATATATCATTCAGTTATTCACCATCTAAACTCAGATAGAAAGCTATGGGTTATCTCTTTACTTCCGAATCGGTGTCAGAAGGGCACCCCGACAAAGTGGCCGACCAAATCTCGGACGCAGTCTTGGACAAACTGTTGGCCTATGATCCCAACTCCAAAGTAGCCTGCGAAACGCTGGTCACAACCGGACAGGTTGTGCTGGCAGGCGAAGTCAAAACCAAAGCCTACGTAGATATGCAGCTTATCGCCCGTGAGGTGATACAAGAAATAGGCTATACGAAAGGCGAGTATATGTTCGAAAGCAATTCGTGCGGTATACTTTCGGCCATCCACGAGCAGAGTCCGGACATCAACCGTGGGGTGGAACGACAAGATCCCATGGAGCAAGGAGCCGGGGACCAAGGCATGATGTTCGGATATGCCACCAACGAAACCGAGAACTACATGCCGCTGTCGCTCGACTTGTCCCACCGCATCTTGCAAGTATTGGCCGACATCCGTCGTGAAGGCAAGCAAATGACTTACCTACGCCCCGACTCCAAGAGCCAAGTCACCATCGAATACAACGACAACGGCACCCCCGTACGCATCGACACCATTGTAGTTTCCACCCAGCACGACGACTTCGTGGCTCCTGCCGACGAAAGTCCCGAGGCTCAACTGCGTGCCGACGAGGAGATGCTGGCCATTATTCGTCGCGATGTCATCGAAGTGCTCATGCCCCGGGTCATCGCTTCCATCAAGCACGACAAGGTATTGGCTCTCTTCAACGACCAAATCACCTATCACGTCAACCCCACGGGTAAGTTCGTCATCGGAGGTCCTCACGGCGACACCGGTTTGACAGGCCGCAAAATCATTGTAGACACCTACGGCGGTAAGGGGGCACACGGAGGTGGCGCATTCTCGGGCAAAGACCCTTCGAAAGTGGACCGTTCGGCCGCTTATGCCGCACGCCACATAGCCAAGAACATGGTAGCTGCCGGCGTGGCCGAGGAGATGTTGGTTCAGGTGAGTTATGCCATCGGCGTGGCACGCCCCATCAATATCTTCGTAGACACCTACGGTCGCAGCAAGGTGAACATGAGCGACGGAGAGATTGCACGCATCATCGACAAGCTGTTCGACCTGCGTCCCAAAGCCATCGAAGAACGCTTGAAGTTGCGCAACCCCATCTATCGCGAAACAGCTGCCTACGGTCACATGGGTCGCGAGCCACAGGTGGTGACCAAAGAGTTCCGCTCTCGCTACGAAGGCAATAAAAAGTTGGAGGTTGAGCTGTTTACTTGGGAAAAGCTGGACTATGTAGACCAAATCAAGAAAGCCTTCGGTCTGTAGACCAAGGCTCTATCCATCTGTTTATAACGAAGCATCCCCACTCCGGTCGGAATGGGGATGCTTCGTGTTTTACATCCATCGGCAGGGCGCTCTCTCGCCTCGCCCGGGTCATTCTTCCACCGCCGCTATGCCTTCTTCTGCCATGTATCGGGCCAATGTGCTCCCATCGTCGATGGAGGAGATGCCCGATATGAAGAGACGAGGGTTCAACGCTCGGATGTTCTTCAACGTTTCAATCACACAGTAATCGCCTGCCAATCCGCAGAGATAGATAGGTGTTCCCGCCTCGACCGCTTGGAGCAAAGCCGGTGGCAGCGTGGAAAATGCACCATACTCTTCCTCATACGTTCCCTTGGTTGTAACCGTATAGGGAATGGCTCGTTCGATGCAAGCGTCTATCAGTTCCTGATGGATGGCTGCACCACGGGTGTGCTGCACGCAGTGTTGCGGCCACATACCGCCTTGAGCTCGAAACGAGGGGTGAGTGGCACAATGCCAATCGGCCGTGAACCATACACTACCCACCGTGCCCGACCGAAGCAATCGCACAATGGCAGCTCGTGCTCCTTCGGCTCCCTGCACGTACAACGCACCCGAAGGCTCGCAAAAGTCATACTGAAAGTCTACAATTATCAACAAAGGTAGCTTCTCCATAATCGGTCATATTTAAAGGTTTGCAGATATTGGGTGAATGCCTTATAGGCTACTTGCGCATGGACAAGGCTCGATTTTCGGCCGCCTCCATCACGGCGCGCTGCCCTTCGCCTTTATCGTCTATGCCGCAAAGGTGCAAAATGCCGTGGATGATGACCCTGTGTAGCTCCTCTTCGTAGGCCGATCCAAAAGCCTCGGCATTGGTGCGCACCGTGTCCAAGCTGATAAACAAATCGCCCGAGAGCCGATTGCCCTCACAGTAGTCAAACGTAATGATGTCGGTATAATAGTCGTGCTCAAGGTATTGACGATTCACTTCCAGAATTTTCTCATCCGAACAGAAGATGTAGGCAATCTCGCCCACCTGCTTGCCGTACTCGGCCGCCACACGCTTGATCCACTCGGTGGTGTTTCTTTTCTTGATACGAGGCATTTCAACGCCCTCGGTTTGATAACTAATAGCCATCGTTTTGCATATATATAAGGTGATTACTTTCCTAACTCACTATCCGAAGAACAGGTAACTAAAAAACAACGCAGCCACCACTCCCGACAAATCGGCCAACAATCCGCAACTCACCGCATTGCGTGTGCGCGTGATTCCTACGCTACCAAAGTAGACGGCAAGGATATAGAACGT
>JAXFUC010000074.1:0-12191 GCA_034176395.1 Bacteroides sp.
TAGAGCAAACCTTTCTTGTACAAGCGGCCAAGCAACCACCACAGGGTTTCGATGAAACGGTTGTCGTAGGTGATATAGGGGTCGTTCATGTCCACCCAATAGCCCATCTTATGTGTCAAGTCTTCCCACTCACGGGTAAACTTCATCACATCCTTGCGACAAGCGGCATTGTATTCGGCCACCGATATTTTGTGTCCGATGTCTTCTTTGGTAATGCCCAAAGCCTTCTCCACCCCCAGTTCCACGGGCAAGCCGTGGGTGTCCCATCCGGCTTTGCGCTTCACCTGGAAGCCTTTCATCGTTTTGTAACGGCAGAAGATGTCTTTAATCGAGCGAGCCATCACGTGGTGAATGCCCGGCATTCCGTTGGCGGAAGGAGGACCTTCGTAGAAGACGAACGACGGGCATCCCTCGCGTTCGGTCATACTTTTGGCGAAAACGGAGTTTTCGTCCCACTTCTTCAGCACGTCCTTGTTGATCTGCGAAAGGTCGAACTGACTGTATTCGGTAAATTTCTTGCTCATAAAAAGAATCTTTCTGCTATAAAGTTCGTATTCTCAAGTTTCGATGGGCGGGCGATGAGGACGCCCATTTTGAGGGTGCAAATTTATGCAAATCAATCGAAACTACCCACAGTTTCAAGAAGAAAACCCCGGGAAAAATCGCCAACTCCTTTCGTTGTCCGAAAGCGAATTGCTGCACTTCCGACCTCGAATGCGTTCTTCCTCCAAACAGACGGTCCATCGAAAGCGCCACTCTTGTTCGACCCCGACGAAGCGGGTTCGGGAGTGTGCCGCACAACACGCCTACACTTGCCGAGCAAAGTGCAGGCACTTACCGAGCAAAGTGCGGACACTTACCGAACAAAGTGTGGGCACTTATCGGACAAAGTGCATACACTCGCCAAGGCCATCACCCACAGTCGTCAGCCCGACTCATCCCCCATCGCCGCGAGGAATTCAAGAGGCAATCCCTCTATCCTCTGCACAAAAATCGCAAATCTGTGCTGCTCTTTCACTTTTTTACCTACCTTTGTCCCCGTATTTGTACAGTATCACTTAAACAACCTCAAACAATGAAAGCATTTGTATTTCCCGGTCAAGGTGCTCAGTTCGTAGGAATGGGCAAAGACTTGTATGAAAATTCTGCTTTAGCCAAAGAACTTTTTGAGAAAGCCAACGAAATTCTCGGATTTCGCATCACCGATATGATGTTCGCAGGCACAGACGAAGACCTGCGTCAAACCAAAGTGACACAACCGGCCGTATTTCTGCATTCGGTCATCTCGGCTCTTTGTTTGGGCGACGACTTCAAGCCCCAAATGACCGCCGGCCACTCGCTGGGCGAATTCTCGGCCTTGGTGGCAGCAGGTGCACTGACCTTTGAAGACGGCTTGCGATTGGTATATGCGCGTGCGCTGGCCATGCAAAAGGCTTGCGAATCGGCACCCTCGACCATGGCAGCCGTTCTGGGATTGGACGATGAGAAGATCGAATCCATCTGCCAAGAGGTGACAGCCGGAGGCGATGTGTGCGTGGCTGCCAACTACAACTGCCCCGGACAGGTTGTCATCTCGGGAACAGTGGCAGGCGTGGAAAAGGCTTGCGAACTGCTCAAAGCAGCCGGTGCCAAGCGCGCTCTTCCTCTGAAGGTGGGCGGAGCCTTCCACTCGCCCCTCATGGAACCGGCCAAGTTGGAGCTGGAAGCCGCCATCCAAGCAACCACCGTACATACACCCAAGTGCCCGGTGTACCAAAACGTGGACGCCAAGCCCCACACCTGCCCCGATGAAATCAAACAAAACCTCGTGGCTCAACTCACTGCTCCCGTGCGATGGACGCAATCGGTGCTGGCCATGGTGGCCGATGGAGCAACCGACTTCACCGAATGTGGCCCGGGCAATGTGCTGCAAGGCCTCATCAAGAAAATTGCCCCGAGCGCAGAAGCCCACGGTGTGGCCTAAGAAAGAAACCCTTCATACCCCAATAAACGACCTCCCCTCGGAAAGGAAATGCTTCCTGCTCCGAGGGGAGGTTTATTTTTCTATCGCACGGCTGCCGGGATGCAGCCTCCGAAAGGGTTTGCGTCTACCCCGGCGAACTCAGTGCAAAATTTTGAAAACCAGCTCGCGCAAAATGTCGCCATCGCTCATCGAACCGTTCTTTACGCCCTTGCTTTGGGCATCGGCCGTGCGTATATCGCCAATGATTTGCATGGTCTTCATCCCACTGTATCGGCGCATGGCCGCCATATAGTCGCGCGCTTGCCACGGTGTTTTCAGCCCCAGCATGGCGGCAATGCCTTGCTCGGATTTCTCGGGAGCATAATAGGCCAACATCAGGTTCGAATAGAAAGCAAACAAAAGCGAAAGGGTCATCTGGATGGGATTGGTTTTCGGGTTTTCCTCAAAGTACTTGACAATGCGGTTGGCCTTTAACACATCCTTTTCGATGAGGGCGTTGCGAAGCTCGAAATTATTGTAGTCTTTGCTGATACCTATGTTCTTCTCGATGGCTTCGGGCGTAATCTCGGTTTGCCCGGGGGCTAAGGTGATGGCGAGTTTATCCAGTTCTCCGGTGAGGCGAGACAGGTCGGTTCCCACGAAGTCGGCCAACATATCGGCCGCTTTGGGTTCGATGCGAAGTTGCTTGCTTCGCACATAAGAGGTGATGAAAGCAGGCAGTTGGGATTCTTTCAACTTGGCAGACTCAAAGAGAACACCCACTTTTTCGATGTCGGATGCCGGTTTCTTGCGGCGATCCAACGAGCCATGTTTGTGGCAAAGTACCAGAATGGTACTGCGCAAAGGGTTTTGCAAATAGAAACTAAGATCGGCCATATTGCGCACCGACTGAGCTTCCTTGACCACCACCACTTGGTACTCGGCCATCATGGGATACCGCTTGGCGGCATTGATAATCGTAGACATATCGACATCGCTGCCGTACATCACCGTGAGATTGAACTCTTTCTCGCTCTCGGACAATACGTGATCGATGATGTAGTCGGATATAAGGTCGATGTAGTAGGCTTCCTCTCCCATGAGGTAATACACGGGTTGGTAGCGTCGGTTGCTCAGGTCGTTGAGGATGTCGGCAGCGGTAAGTACTGGCTTGGCCATGGGCAGTGAAGAATAAGGGGAAGCGTGTTTACCAATCGAACTTCAAATGTCGAACGGTCTTGTTCTCATCGGCTATCAACCGGATGGAGGAAATCCCTATCTCCACGTGCTCTTCCACGAACTGTTGGGTCACGAGGTTATCGCTTTTGTCGGTCTTCACCCCCTCGGGAGTCATGGGTTGGTCGGACACCAAGAGCAAAGCCCCCGTGGGGATGTGATTGGCAAATCCGCAACTGAACAAGGTGGCTGTCTCCATGTCCACGGCCATGGCACGAGTGGTTTTGAGGTAGGTTTTGAAATCTTCGTCATGCTCCCAAATGCGTCGGTTCGTGGTGTACACGGTGCCGGTCCAGTAGTCGCGGGCGTGATCGCGAATGGCCGAGGAAACGGCACGTTGGAGCATAAAGGCAGGAAGTGCAGGCACCTCGGGCGGGAAGTAGTCGTTGGACGTTCCCTCGCCACGAATGGCTGCGATGGGAAGGATGAGATCGCCCAACCGATTCTTGCGGTTGATACCTCCGCATTTGCCCAGGAACAAGCAGGCCTTGGGCGAGATGGCACCGAGCAAATCCATGATGATGGCGGCGTTGGGACTCCCCATTCCGAAATTGATAATCGTGATGCCATCGGCCGAAGCAGAGGTCATATTGGCGTCGCGCCCCAGCACCGGCACGTCGAATCGTGAAGCAAACAGTTCTACATAATGGTTGAAATTGGTCAGCAGGATGTACTCTCCGAAATCTTCGAGCCTGCGCTTGGTGTAGCGAGGAAGCCAATTGGTAACGATATCCTTCTTCGTTTTCATGATTTAATCCTTATTTTTGCAAACGAGGGCATTTGCACTCGCCATGACACAAAGGTAAGATGTTCCCACTAAACCTCCCTACATTCGATGCCAAAATCAGGGTCGAAGACGGCAAAAAGCAAATCTTCGACCCCGTGCGCAGGCGCTACGTGGCCCTTACACCCGAAGAATGGGTGCGCCAGCACTTTGTGCATTTCCTGGTGAACCACCAAGGTTTTCCCTCCTCGCTACTTGCCAACGAGGTGACAATCAAACTCAACAACACCGTGAAGCGTTGCGACACCGTGCTCTACCGTCCCAACCTCAGTCCTCGCCTGGTGGTGGAATACAAGGCTCCGCACGTGGAAATCACCCAAGAGGTGTTCGATCAAATTACGCGATACAACATGACTCTGAAGGTGGACTATCTCATCGTGAGCAACGGCCTGCGGCATTATTGCTGCCAAATGGACTATACTCGGCAAACCTACCGCTTCCTCACCGATATCCCCGCGTACGAAGAACTGATGTAAGAAACGGGTCTCCGCCACCTTCTGTCCAAACATCGGAATGGACACCGCAAGGAAGACAGTTTCCAACCGGCGACCTATGCATCTACCGAAAGAGAAAGTTCATTCACCCATCCCCCTTCACTTACCGAACGTACCGACTCCAAACTATAAGCCTTCATCCTGCGGCCAACAAATCGAAAAACTCAGAATCGAAACTCAATGGCACTGCCCAACGACCATCGGGGCATGTGGTAGGTATGTGTCTCCCCCGATTTTTCCAACAGACGCAACGGCCTTCGGCTACTATATACCAAATCCATCCGAAGGCTGCAACGGCTGCTCAACACCACTTGTGGAAAAAGCGAGAACACCGGATACAACTTATCCTTGGACGAATAGCGCAAAGATGCCGCAGTTCCCAATCGCAGCCAGGGTTTTCCAAACACCCACTCATGCCCCCAACCCAGCTCGACCGCAGTGGAAGAAAGGGACGATCGCGTCTTACCCTCTATCAAAAGAGCTCTCATTTCCATCCATGTATGAACGAAACCAAAGTAACCTCGCTCACCGCATCGGTAGCGCAACCCCAGTCCGGCAGCGGACATCGGGCTGTCGCCACCCGGCGATACCCTTGAAAGCAAGGACACATAAAGCCCCGCGCCCCAAGCCTCACCGTAGGTTCGCGAGTTTTCGTAAGATCGCCCACGATGCCACAAACGGTCATTTATCCAATATCCCAGCTCGGTGGAAAGTATACCCACAAAGGCTCCTGTCACTACATCGCCCACCCAATGCCTATTATTGAGAATGCGACCCAAGCCGACGCCCGTGGCCGCTCCATAGCCCAAGGCCGACAACCACGGATAGCGCAAACCGTATTCTTGGTGCAACATCGTGGCCGATGCAAAAGCCATAGCCGTGTGTCCCGAGGGAAATGAGTTGCAAGAAGTACCGTCGGGGCGTTCTACTTTGGTAAGCTTCTTGCCCAACGTAACCGAAGACATCATAAGAAGCACAGACAGTGCATTGGCCGAAGCCAGCTCTCCGAAATGCTTGCTACGCCCTTCTACTCCGGTCAAATGAAGTGTTACCTGAGTGGTCATGGGAAGGAACTGCAAGAAGTCATCGTACTTGGAACGGAAACGAGGAGAATTCTCGTGGCGAAAGCGAGCCACATTGGTGTTGTTCACTCCGTAAAACAGCGAGGCAGTGAGTAAAGGCAGCGTTCCCGTCAAGGTCTTCCCCAACGGATTGACATAGGACGTAGCAACCGAGCAACACCCTTTTGCCACCTTCGCCGTATCTGCCGAAGCAGCCTGTGCGAAAGCACAGTATGCCACGAGCAAAGCACATAATAGCAATCGACGCATTACGATCATTCTATCGACATATCAAACGAACATCGTTGCTTTCACGATCGAGGTTTCTCGGCATGAGAACACCCGAGCAAAGGCAGTCTCCCGATGGGTTTCATAGGTCCGGATTATTTTCTTTCTATTCGCTCTCGGCATCCTTCTTACCGGCTTGCGACGGGGCATCCACCTGTCCGCAAGATGCAAATCTCCCACTCTCGACAAGACAAGATAGGCCTCCTCGCATCCGAAGTAGGCACACCGAGTATATGAAAAAAGCGGAGGAAGTTTCCTAAGAATCTCCCTCCGCTTCGTGATCCGCCTGGGGCTCGAACCCAGGACCCCAACATTAAAAGTGTTGTGCTCTACCTGCTGAGCTAGCGAATCTCCGCTTTTACAATCGTGGTTTCCCCGATTGCGGTTGCAAAGGTAGTAACTATTCTTATTCCTGCAAGGGATTATGCAAAAAAAGTGTCATTCATCTTTCGTTTTATCCAAAGAGAAATCGTATTCGACTCTTTTGATATGCTCCTTTCGAATGATGAAGCGTCGATAATAGGACAACAACAAAGTGGTGAGTGGCAAGGCAATAATCATACCCAGCATACCCATGAGCGAGCCCCAAATGGACAAAGAAAGCAAGATGATGGCCGGATTGAGACCGGTGATTTTACCCATGATTCGCGGCACAAGAAAGCCGTCTTGGATGATTTGCACCACCAAAAACACCAGTCCGGCAAGGGCCAGTATCACCCAAAAGTTTTGTCCCGTGTCGACCGACTTCAAAATGGCCAACAACAAAGTGGGGATGAATCCCAGCACTTGAAGGTAGGGCACCATGTTGAGCAGGCCGATGAACAGCCCCAAGGCGATGGCCATTGGAAAGTCGATGATAAGAAATCCGATGCTGAATAAAGCCCCCACACACAGAGCCACCAAGGCTTGACCGCGGAAATAGCGGTTCATCCCATCCTGAATGTCAGCCACCAAGGTGGAAGCAAAGGTGCGATACTTACCGGGCAGCAGCTCGAGCCATCCCTCGGAAAGAGCCTCATAGTCCAGCAAGATAAAGACAAGATACAATAGGATTAAGAAGGCCGTGAACAAACTAAAGAGTATGTTCACCGACTCGGCAAGCATCCCCCACACGGTGGGTAGCCCGGTGCGCAACGCATCCATAACACCTCCCCCGCTCAGCACCTGCCGAATGAACTCCGGATCCAAATACTCATCAATGTAGCCGGCCAGCAGTCGGGGAACATCGTCCATCAAATGACTTTTCTCCAAATAATTGTTCAGCAGCGTATGGAGGCGTCCCACCTCGGAAATCATGGGCGGAACCAGCAACATAAAGGCCGCCACACCCAGCGCACTCACCACAACGAGTGTGCAGGCAATGGACAGTGCCCGACTTCGCATCCGTAATCGGTATTGGAAGAATTTGACCAACGGATAGAGCAGATAGGCAATGACCCAAGCCAAAAAGAAAGGTAGCAGCACACCGCTCAGACGGTTGAACAGCATCATGGCTGCCACCAGCACGGCTAAACTCAAGCATCCGCGAATAAAGCGGTCGAAGGTGATTTTCTTACTCTCCATAGATACGCTGTTGACTTTCGGCAAAGGTAATCCTTTTCATCGGCAGGCAAAGAATCGGGAGCAAAAGGTTTGTGAATAAACACTTTTAGCTCACCGTCTCGACTTCTCTGCCACCGTTCGTCGAGTCCGAGTCAACCGTTTGTCGATGCTCCGAGAATGCGACGTTCAACGCCGGCTACCGGGATTGAATTCCCAAATTTGCACGCCCCGAGCCGGCAACACCAAGGTAGCTTTCGGCTGCTCCCTACGTCCGGAGATGACCTCTACTCCTTCGACATGAGGCATCACCTCTCGGTAGCGATCCAAAGACACGGTTTGCTCGCTATGGCTTCCGTTCAAAAGAACCACCACCGTATGCTCTCCCAGCTGCCTGGCATATACATATACTCCGTTCGATGGCACAAAATGAATCAGCCGTCCTTGCGCTATGGCGGCATTACCCTTACGCCAGTGCAAGAGGCATTGCAGGAATGCATATGCTTCTTGTTGGGCGGGTGTGCGCCCTTCGTTTGCAAACGCATCGACCGTATCGCCCCTCCATCCTCCGGGAAAATCGCGCCTCAACCACCCATCGCCGTCGGCTTTATCGGCAGCCATGAGTATCTCCGTACCGTAATACAGTTGGGGAATTCCTCGGGTGGTGAGCAAGAAAGCAAGAGCTTGTCGATAGCGGTCTGTATTGGCAGCATCTGCTTCGTTTCTGCAAAACCGAGAAGTATCGTGGTTGTCCAAGAAAGTAAGTAGTCCCATGGGGTTGGCATACACCATATCTTGCGAAAGATAGTCGTAAAGCCTGTACAAGCCACCTCCCCAATCTCCGGTCGGTTCATCGAAAGCCTTCGTAAGGTGTTCCATCAAGGGGAAGTCCATGACCGTGGGCAGATGTGAATTCAAGGGCGAAGCCAAACGGCTGTCCTTCTGCCAATATGACACGAGAACATTACTGCCCAACCACGTCTCTCCTACGATATTGAAATGCGGATATTCTCGATTCACCGCCTTGCACCACCGCGCCATCATCTCAAAATCCGCATACGGATGGGTATCTTGACGAATGCCTTGTATGCCGGCATACTCGATCCACCAAATGCTGCTTTGGGTGAGATAGGCCTCCACGTGGGGATTTCGCTGATTCAAATCGGGCATAGTCTGCGTGAACCATCCGTCGATGGCCACCTCACGTTCCTTCGCCGAAGCATGAGGATCACTTTGCGTGGCTGTTCTGAACGAAGTCTGCACATATCGGTTCCCGTGATTGAACCAATCGGGAGCGGGCATATCGCGAAACAAATAGTTTTCGCTACCACAGTGGTTGAATATCATATCCATGACCACCTTCAACCCTTTGCCTTTGGCCTTTTCCACCAAACGGCGGAAGTCCTCGTTAGTTCCCAACCGAGGATCAATGCGATAGTAATCGGTGATGGCATACCCATGGTACGAACCTTCGGGCATATCGTTTTCCTGCACCGGATTCAACCAAAGAGCCGTCACCCCCAAATCGGCCAAATAATCCAATCGTTCTTCGATGCCCTTCAAATCTCCGCCGTGTCGAGCAAAAGGCTCGTTTCTATCCATCTTTTGTTCTCGCATTCCTCGAATCCTATCGTTATCGGGGTCGCCGTTGGCAAATCGGTCGGGCATGATGAGATACAACACATCCGAGGCATCGAATCCCTGCACTGCCGAAGCGTGTTCACGACGCTGATGCAAGGTGTAGGGAACAACCGTCTTCCGGCCTCCTTGCCGCAAAACTATGTCGAACGTTTGCGGACGGGCTTTGCTCAAGTCCACATAGAGCAAGAGGTAATTTGAATTTTCGGGACGAACCGTTTCCAACAATTCCACGCCTGTGGCTCGTAGATTCACCTGAGCATTTCCAATCTGCGGGCCATGCAGCAGGATTTGCAGGCGTGGATTGTTCATACCTGCCCACCACGAAGTCGGTGCCACGTGATGGATCGAACCGGCCATGCAGACAAGCAGTCCGCTCAGCAGGAGCATTAAGTTCAATGATAAGAGTCGTTGCTTCATGAGACAATAGCTTCCGGTCGCACCGGACAAATGGTTATACGGACAAAGATAGACCTTGCACCGAGAGTAGTACAAGTTTGTGGAGCTGTAATATAACAGCTCCCGGTACATAATACATAGGAAACCAGCACATTGACAACAAGCTCTCAAGACTTTTATATAAACCGTTTCCAGAAATAAAGCTTTTTGTTTTTATGGTTTTCTTACGCACTTCTTCTATCTTTGTCCATAGACTCTCACCGAAAAGGCCTGTCCATGAAACAATATCTCTTCTTTGCGTGCCTTTGCTGTACCTTGATTTCTCAAGCTCAAAATTCGCAAATCCTGCATCGGCTCGACGATGCACTGGCACAAGAATCGGTCTTTCACCAAGCCAAACAACAACAGCTCGATTCCTTGCGCCGACGCATTCCGCTTACTCGCACCCCACAAGCATTGTTCGACCTATACACACGCCTGTACGACAGCTACCAAAACTACCAAGCCGACTCGGCATTGCACTACCTCGATCGAGCCGCCGCCCTCCTGCCAAAGATGGATTCTCCCCGTCACAACGAACAAATCACCATCCACAAAGCCAAGATGATGGGAGTCATGGGCATGTACCACGAAGCCTTGAATCTTTTGTCTACCTTGTCTTCGCAGCGCATAGCCAAGGAGAATTTAGAAAACTACTACCAAACCTACCGTGCCAACTATGGCTGGTTGGCCGACTATACCACCCACCCCACCGAACGCGAAAAGTACCTGAAGTGCACCGATTCCTACCGTGACTCCATACTCTTGGTCACTCCTTCGGGGGTGAATCGGCTCATCGTGGAGGCCGAACAAGCCATTGTCAACGGCCACCCCGAAGCGGCACTGAACCTGCTTCGCCTCACACAAGACTCCACATTGACCCTAAGGCAAAAAGCCTACATCTACTACACCACCGCGCAGGCCTACGAAGCCATGCAACAAACCAACGAGCAGATTCAATGCCTGGCACTCACAGCCATTGCCGACATTCAAGGTTCCGTTCGCGAGTATGCTTCACTGCAAAAGCTCGCCGTGCTTGTGTATCGGCAGGGCGACATTGGCCGTGCCTATCGCTATCTCACTCGCTCCATGCAAGACGCTGTGGCCTGCAATGCCCGGTTGAGGTTCATCGAGGTCACTCAGTTTTTCCCCATCATAGACCAAGCCTACAAGCTAAAGGCTCAGAAGGCTCGCACGCTGAATCGCATCTTCTTCATCTCGGTAAGCCTACTGTCGTTGGTACTGCTCGTCAGCGTGTTCTATCTCTATCGCTCGCTGCGCAAGCTTTCCCTCTTACGCCGCAACCTGAGTGTGGCCAACGAGCAACTCCAAGCCGTGAATCTCCGACTCGTCGAAACCGGTAAAATCAAAGAAACCTACATCGCTCACTACTTGGACCGATGTGTGAACTACCTCAACCAACTCGAAACCTACCGACGCTCCTTGGTCAAGTTGGCCATGAGCTCGCGCATCGACGACTTGTTCAAAGCCATCAAGTCCGAACAATTTATCCGCGACGAACGAAAAGCCTTTTACCGAAATTTCGATGAATCCTTTCTCAAGCTCTTCCCTCACTTCATCGACTCGTTCAACACCCTTTTGCAACCCGATGCACGCATTGTTCCCAAAAACGACGAACTGCTCACCACCGAGCTACGCATCTTTGCACTGATTCGTTTGGGTGTGACCGACAGTCAGCGCATCGCCTATTTTCTCGACTACTCCTTGGCCACCATCTACAACTACCGCAGCCGCATGAGGGGTAAAGCCCAAGGCGACAAAGAGCGTTTCGAACAGGATGTCATGGCCATCTAAGGCAAAAAACCTCCGCATCCATCCACTGTCGGCTCCACCTCTGCCAACGAAAGGCTTTGGTTTTACACCGACAAAGGGCTATATTTGCAGGGCTAAAAGATTTTAATCACATAAACCTATCTTAAAAACACTACACACTCATGAAAAAGACATTGCTTACAGCCGCCATCGGACTGTTTGCGCTGCAACTGGCAGCACAGGAAGCCCAGGGAGAGAAGAAAGGCTTCCAGTTTACCACCATCAAGGAAAATCCCGTCACATCGGTCAAGAACCAAAACCGTTCGAGCACCTGCTGGAGCTTCTCAGGGCTTAGCTTTATCGAGTCCGAACTCTTGCGCATGGGCAAGGGCGAAGTGGATCTATCGGAAATGTTCGTCGTACACAAGACCATGCAAGACCGCGCCACCAACTATGTACGCTTGCACGGTGAAAGCTCGTTCTCGCCCGGCGGTAGCTTCTACGACGTTATCTACTGCATGAAACATTATGGACTCGTGCCCCAAGAAGCCATGCCCGGCATCATGTATGGAGAGAAGCTGCCCGTGCACAACGAACTCGATGCAGTGGCGGGTGCCTATGTCAACGCCATCGCCAAAGGCAACTTCAAAAAGCTCTCGCCCGTGTGGAAAAAGGGAGTGGCTGCCATCTACGACACCTATTTGGGAGCTTGCCCCGAAAAATTCACATACAACGGTAAGGAATACACGCCCCAAAGCTATGTAGCCTCATTGGGTTTGAACCCGGCCGATTACGTATCGCTCACTTCATTCACACACCACCCCTTCTATACCCCCTTTGTCATCGAAGTACCCGACAACTGGCGCAACGCTATGTCTTATAACTTACCGTTGAATGAGTTTATGGAAGTGATGGACAATGCCATTCGTCAAGGTTACACCTTCGCTTGGGGTAGCGACGTGAGCGAAGCGGGTTTCACCCGCAACGGCATTGCAGTG
>JAXFUC010000075.1:0-8376 GCA_034176395.1 Bacteroides sp.
CCGTTAAATCTTTGCAAGCCTCCACCAACGCTTGAAATTCTTTGTCGTCTTTTGCAGGTAGCTCTTCATTCAGCAGATTAATCGTACCTTTCAAATAAGGCTCATGAACCGTTATGGATGTCAGTTGCAAGCGTTTCACTCCTTGTACGATGGCGGTAGTCGTTTGATCGGGCATTTCCAATATGCGAACAATGCGCCCGAGAGTTCCGATTTCGTGCAAATCTTCTTGTCGAGGATCTTCTGTTTGAGCTTGTTTTTGACAAATTACAGCTATATCGAGTTTCCTTTTTTCCGCGTCACGGATCAGTTTTAACGAATTCTTACGTCCAATTGTAATGGGTAATAGTACACCGGGAAACAGTACCATGTTTCTTAATGGAAGCACCGGAAGTTCCTCACCGGAGTTTACTTGAGTATCAAATACTTGTTCCTCTGTTCCGTCAAAATCGGCTATCAAGGAAAAAGAGCCGTTGCTCACTTCCTCTAAAGTATATTTTTCTTTCATTCTACTAATCGACTATTGTTTGTAAACGCCTTTCCATCAGGGCAAGGTATCAGCGCAAATAGTTCGCAAAGGTAGTCTATCCTCCCCTCATTCACAAAAGCTGGTCGGTAAAATAACAAAAATGGGAGCAAGGCCTCCCCTATCCTGTCTAATTGAAGCTCCTTCGAGCAAATTTAAAAACGTATATAAGGTTGCAGACGGATCAGGTCGTTTTCAGCAAATTCCTCGTACAAAACAAGCCGTTGTAACGAATGGATGGGGCCATATTTATTACGATGCTCCACTATCACTTTGGCTTGATAAAAATTCAAGTAAGGATGCTTCATGAGCTGTCGTAGATTCATATCATTGATTGATAGTTTGTGAATGTCAGTCGTATCTATTGCAAACCATGATCGAAAGGCTTCTGCCTTCAATCCTATTTCTTCTAATTGTTCCAAGTGAGTATAGCCTCCCAATCTATTCCGATAGTTCACGATGCGGCGAGCAAATACGCTGCCGATGCCCGGTATTTTTTTCAATTCGGCTGTATCTGCCCTATTCAGGTTCACAATCGTTCCAAAAGCAAATTTCTCTTGTCTCAACTTCGGTATGCTGTCTGGCCTGAATTGTGAGTAAGGCATTCTTGAGAGATGTTTCGTATCGACAATCCTTATGTAAGGAAGTATTTTCAAATACATTTCTTCACTCAAACCATACATTTTTCGAAAGTCTTCCGGTCGGCGAAACTTCCCTTGTTTTTTGCGATAACTCAAGATGTTGCGTATCAACCGTCCGGGTAATCCCATGGAGGTCAATTCAAGCGAGTCGGCTGTATTGGGGTCGAAAGGGTGGAGCAAAAGCTTGTGATTTGTGACATTCTTATTCCAATCCTTCCATTGTTTTTTCTTGCGTTTTGTGGAGTCGGTGTTGGTAATAAATTGGAGATATTCCTCCTTTGAACAGTCGTTTACCGCAGTTTTTCCTTCTTCGTCTTTTGTCCAAGTATTCCAAAGTAAAGGAAGGGAGTAAACCAGGATTATGAGAACAAGTAGTAACAGAATGCCTTGCCGTTCACCCCTCGTGAAGTAGAAAAAATCCTTCCACATAGATCCTCCCCATGATTGCTACAAGTGATTCGTGGTAGAGAATTATTTCTCCAAAACCGCTTGACGTAACTCATTCACATCTAAATTCTCCAAGGTTCTCACGATATTACGATAGATTTCGTGAAATCCGAATCCTCCGTTTCTCATCTCCTTAATCGCATCGGCTTTGGAAACCCCTTGAAACACGATGCGATAGAGAGCGCACACCACTCCGGTACGATCCGAACCATGTTTACAATGTATTAAAATGGGACCGGTGCGTAGGTTGATGATACGCAATGCTTCAACCAATTTTTCTTTCTCCATATCGTGTGCATTCATCCGTACCCGATGCAATTTTAGTTTAGTTGCGGCTGCTTCGTCGTCATCGCTATGCCAATTTCTCAAATTTAAGATTTCGGCAATTCCCCATGACTCCAAAGCCTTGAAGTCCACGGATGTAGGTTGTTCCGAACGATAGACTCCCTCATCTATGCGGTAGAGGTTGGTCAACTTGCTCCCTTCAACTGTTATTTTCTCTGCCGAAAATGTTTGTGCCCTAAGGGAAATGACAATTAGCATTAAGACAATCATCGTTGTCGTCCATCGTTTCATCATGATTTCTCTATATTCGTGTGTCCATACTTGCAAATGTAATTCATCCGCCACTCATAATCAATTCAAGTACTTCAAAATCTGTCAATGGGTATCCTTGTTGTCTTTCTAAGAGAGCCATACACTGCTTGACTTTCTTCGTGCCTTCTTTCTCCCTCATTTATTGGAAGTATCAATGCTTACACTTACATTTGCCCCCCTCTACTATCAAAAGAAAATCGCTTTATGAACAAAATCTTTTTAGTGGCTACTCTATTCTCATTGGGTGGCATTATGGGGCTACAAGCCCAAACACAGCATTATCGAATCAGCGGTGCAGCTTCCGATTTGGTGAATGGTGATACCATTTACATCCAAGAAGTAGTTCGCAATCGCCCGGTAAATCCCCCAATTGCTCAAGCATTGGTTAAGGATGGTCGCTTCACTTTTGAAGGCAATGTAAACCACTCCGTACCCAAAGTATTGTTCTTAGTTTCACCGGTAGAAGGCAAACAGATGTTTACTGAGTTTTTCCTTGAACCCGGAGAAATAACTGCCAATCTCAATTTAGAAAACACATCCATTACCGGAACTCCTCAAAATGACAGCTATCAACAAGTACGCAATAAGGTGACTGCTTTACGCGGCAGACTTATGGATGTTTATCGGCAAATGAATAGCAAAGACTTAACAGCCGAAGAGGATGCACGTCACCGGCGAACCATGCTTACTTTGGAGAATGAGTTTAAGACATTGATGAAGGACGAAGCAGCCAAGCAAATTCAAACTCCCGTCGGAGTATTTATTTTCACACAGATCTACCGCGACTATTCGCCCGCTGTTGCCGATTCACTTTTCCGTCTCATTCCTCCCGTCATTCTGGAAAGCGACAAAGATTTGGTCGAGATCGGCAATTCTATTCAGCGTAGTTTGCTTAGTACCGTGGGTTCTCCCTATCTCAACCTCTCCATGCACAACTTGGAAGGTCAACCGGTGGAATTGGCTCAATACATAGGAAAAAGCAAACTTCTACTCGTGGATTTTTGGGCAAGCTGGTGTGGCCCATGTCGCAAGGCCATGCCCAAGCTGATTGCACTCTATGAGGAATACAAAGACAAAGGTCTCGAAATTGTCGGTGTTTCTTTTGACGAAAAAGCCGATTCATGGAAGCAAGCCGTTGAAGCACTCAAACTCCCCTGGCCGCAGATGTCCGATCTAAAGGGGTGGAAGTCCGAAGCTGCCAAGTTGTATGACATTACCGGTATTCCGGCACTCATACTCATCGATCAGCAAGGTACTATCATTGCCAAGGATTTGCATGGCGAAGCCCTCAAGAAAAAAATAGAAGAGTTGCTCCAACCATAAAACACTTCTTTGAGAGTCTTTTCATGGGAATTAGGACCCACCGAAGAGTTTATTCACAAACCTATCGGTGGCGGTATGAAAAAATAGGCGAGAGAACAACACTCTCGCCTATTTTCAGGTTACACAAAATCCCGAATTTAAAGCCTCTCGACACTGGATTCTTTCGAAAAAATCCCAATGCCAAGTAGCAATTACTGATGTGTCGAACGAAGTAAATCGTTGACTGTTTTCACAGGATTGAACGTTGAGATAGGCACTTCTACGAAAACTGTGTTCCAGTGGCTCATGGCTCCATTCCACAGCCCGGGTAGTTCAAGTGCTTTCAATTCGCGTCCATTCTTGGACTTGTGGGAGATGAAGCCGGTTTCCGGATCTATAAACCGGGTTAGGTCAAAGGCATTGCCTTGATAATCGCACACGCCACAGACCAAATCCACAGGATTGAAATGAGTTCCCTGCTCAAAGAAAGTTCGAGATCGAAGGTCATTCATGTCTATTTGAGAACTTTCTAAAATTTGAAGTCCTGTGGTTCCATCCGCATTCCATACCCTAAATGGTCCTCCACCGGGTTCACCTACATTTTTCACCATTCCACAAACGCGTAGAGGCCTATTGAGTTTATCGCGTAAATAGACGGTAAGTTCCTTATCCGTTAAAGCTTCCGATGAATTTGCTCGTCTGCACCCCAAACGATACTCTAAAAAGGTCAACATTTCGTTCAATTCTACACGAGAACACGAACCTTGGTCCAACTTTCTCAAATAAGCGAATGTCTCGGCTTGCAATTCCACGAGCAGGCCTGCAAGTATCTTTTTATAGGCTACTGTATCTCCTTTCTGTTCATCGGGCACCACATTATCTATATTCTTGATGAAGATAATATCAGCCTCTAGGTCATTCAGATTTTCGATGAGTGCTCCATGCCCACCCGGACGAAATAGCCACCTACCCTCCTCGCAAAAAGGTTTGTTTTGCTCATCTACGGCTACCGTGTCAGTCGATGGCTTTTGTTCGGATAGCTCTATCTTATAACTCACTCCGTATTCTTTCTCAAACAACGAGACACGGCGAGCGATTAAGTCAGCAAATAATGGGCGATGTTCGGCCGAAACAGTAAAATGTAGTCGAACGTCCCCGGTGGATTCGGCTGCATACAATGCCCCCTCGACCAAATGCTCTTCCAGTGGTGTGCGCACATCCTTTCCCGCTTGATGAAAGCTCAACAGCCCCTTGGGGAGAGCCCCATAGTTCAATCCCCTCTTTCCCAGTAGCAGATGAATTACATCTTTATAGCGTTTGGTAGCCAATAACTCCTCAACAGTTTGTCCCAACACTCGCACACAGGCTGCCGACAATTCATTGTAGAACGCAAAATCTTTCAGACGATGGAAGAAAAGAGTTTCAAACTCGGTTGTAGGTTCCACATAGTCAGCTTCGAGAAATGCAAACAAATCTTTGAACATTCTGCTGGCAGCTCCCGATGCCGGCACAAACTTAACCAGCCGTTTACCTGTTTGCTTGTAGCTTTCCCAAGCAGTTACGTATTTTTCTTCTTCATCGCTACGGAGTTGAAGGATGTCATTGGGAGGAGAAGCTGCGGACTCTATGCGCAAAAAGGGAAACCCTTGAGCAAAGGATCGCAATTGATTTTCAATCTGTTCGAGCTTTATCCCTTTGGAGATTAACTGATCTTTTACGCTCGGAGAGAGTGTTTCCATCATTGTTGTTCTTCTTTGAGGAGAAATGAATTTCAAAGATTACTATTCATTTCATTGTTGGTTAATTCATCTCCAAAAATACAAAATGTACTTTCGATTCACATGGCATAGACGATAAAAAACTACTTTTACGCTCCAAAGATTTTACCGATGGAAAGTTTAGCGCATAACAAAGAGTTGGGCGAAATACTCTTTTTGTTCAAGAAGCTCCGGATTCTGACTCGCGACTCCCTTACTTGGAGCGATTGTAGACAGTTGAAGTTGGAACTCATTAAGGCAGAACGAGAGTCGCAACGACATACCGTTTTCGGGCGGAGACGTATACTTCACGACCTGCATACGGCACTTATTTTTGTCGAAGAAATGGGGATGAACGGCGTGTGTCTGCCCGCCATTTTGCTTCATCATTTGGTACAAGAAGGTAAAGTAAGTTCCGAAAACGTTCGTAAACAGTATGGCGAAGACGTTGCCACCATCATTCGTGGATTGGTTAAAACCGATGAACTTTATGCCAAGCGCCCCACCGTGGAGTCCGAAAACTTTCGTAACCTGCTCCTTTCCTTTGCCGAAGACATGAGGGTCATCCTCATTATGATTGCCGATCGGGTCAATCTCATGCGAAGTATTAAGAGTGTACCTCAGGAAGAAGAGCGTCTCCAAGTTGCCGGCGAAGCCATGTTCCTCTATGCACCCTTGGCACATAAACTGGGACTTTACAAGCTGAAATCCGAATTGGAAGATTTGGCTCTGAAGTATATGCAGCACGACACCTATTACTTCATCAAGGAGAAGTTGAACGAAACCAAAGCCTCGCGCGACCGTTATATTGCCACCTTCATAGAACCCATCAAGCAGAAACTGAAAAGCAGTGGATTGAAATTTGACATCAAAGGTCGAACGAAGTCCATACATTCCATCCACAATAAGATGCAGAAGCAAAAGACTTCGTTTGAGGGCATCTACGACCTTTTTGCCATTCGCATCATATTGGACTCGCCCGAAGACAAAGAAAAGCAAGAATGTTGGCAGGCGTATTCTATCGTAACCGACATGTATCAACCCAACCCTAAACGCTTGCGCGACTGGCTATCTATTCCCAAGAGCAACGGTTACGAATCGTTGCATATCACCGTCATGGGACCGGAAGGAAAATGGGTGGAAGTTCAAATTCGCACGCGCCGCATGGATGAGGTTGCCGAGAAAGGTTTGGCGGCACACTGGCGTTACAAAGGCGTCAAAGGAGAACACGGATTGGACGATTGGTTGAATTCCGTACGAGAAGCCTTGGAGCATCCCGATAGCGATTCGCTCAAAGTCATGGATCAGTTCAAGATGGATCTCTACGCCGACGAGGTTTTCGTTTTCACCCCCAAAGGCGATTTATTCAAATTGCCTAAGGGAGCCACCGTTCTTGACTTTGCTTTCCATATCCACTCCAAATTAGGGTGCAAATGTTTGGGTGCAAAAGTCAACGGAAAGAACGTACCTTTGAAGCATAAGCTCAGTAGCGGAGATCAGGTAGAGATTATGACTTCCAACGCGCAAACCCCCAAACAAGATTGGTTGAACATTGTCACCACCTCCAAAGCGCGTACTAAAATCAGGCAGACGCTTAAGGAAATGTCCGCCCGACAATATGACTTTGCCAAAGAGACCTTGGAACGTAAGTTTAAGAACCGTAAGATAGACTATGAAGAAGGCTCTATGATGCGGCTCATCAAACGGCAGGGCTACAAGAATGTGACCGAATTTTATCAAAGCATAGCCGATGGAGTTCTCGACGTAAACGTTATCATAGACAAATACTTGGAGCAACTCAAACGAGACACCGAGCCCCAGGAAGAGATTTCTTTGCGCAGTGCCGAGGACTATAACCTCCAAACGCCCGAACCGCAAGTTGCTGCAAAGGAAGACGTCTTGCTTATCGACCGCAACTTGAAAGGACTGGAGTTCAAATTGGCCAAGTGCTGCAATCCCATTTACGGAGATGATGTTTTCGGCTTTGTAACCGTGACCGGAGGAATCAAGATACATCGCAAAGACTGCCCAAATGCACCGCAAATGCGCGAGAGATTTGGGTATCGAATGGTCAAAGCACGCTGGGCGGGTAAATCACAAGGGGCGCAATACCCCATTACCCTTCGTGTTGTGGGTCATGACGACATAGGTATCGTAACCAATATCACTTCGATTATCTCCAAGGAAGAAGGCATTTCTCTGCGTTCAGTCAGCATCGAATCGCACGATGGGCTCTTCTCTGGAACTCTCACAGTCATGGTTGGCGATACTTCAAGGCTGGAAACACTCATAAAACGATTGCGAGCTGCCAAGGGGGTGAAGCATGTGAGCCGTAATTAACGCAGACGCTGGCTGCGGTAGAACGGCAGACTTACCAAAAGAAACAAAAGCAATGCGGCCACAATCAACCCTTTGCCCAACATTAGCATCTCGGGAGTATGGAAATGAGCAGCTGCAAACAGGCCGAAAGAAATTCCCATTTCGCACATCAACTGATGGGTAGTGCTGACTGTTGCCCGTTCGCAATGGCTGGAAAGTCCGGTGAACAATTGCAACCAAGTAGGTATAATCAATCCCAAGGAGCTTCCTATCAATAATGCCGGGACAATAATGTCATTGCCCAGTTTGAGCCAACACAAACCGATAAAGAAAAGCCCAAATCCTCCAAGGATAGGCGATGCAACTCCCTGCAAGCCTCTCCAAAAACTCCAACCCCATCGAGCCAACACACTACCCACCCATGCCCAAAGGAAGAAAGGTACCATTATACCTGCCAATAATGTGTCATTGAGAAACGGATGCGAGGGAGATAACAACAAGCCCGCAACCACCGTTATACAGAGTAGATTTACTGCCGGCAACCAGGAACGTAGTAAAAAAAAGCGGTCGAAAGTACACAGTTTACTAATCATGGGTGCTCTGAATGGTAAATGCACACCCCAAGCAAACAAGAAGCAAGCACACCCCAAAACGGCTGAAGCTATCCAAGCCGACAAGAAGGAGTGATATTGATAGAGCATTGCTCCTAAGACAACGCCAGCCATCATGCCCGAGCGAGTAAACCACAAACCACATCTGTTCCCCCTCCCTCTCAAAGCCGAAGGAATGG
>JAXFUC010000076.1:0-6496 GCA_034176395.1 Bacteroides sp.
TGGGACTGACCAATCCCGGATTCATCGGAGCAGACGTTTGTCACTTGAATCTGCATAAAACGTTCGCCATTCCTCACGGAGGCGGAGGTCCCGGTGTAGGCCCCATCTGTGTGGCTGCTCACCTCGTACCCTTCTTGCCTGGACACACCCACTTTGGCAACTCAACCAACCAGGTTTCTTCCGCACCTTTCGGTAGTGCCGGCGTGCTACCTATTACGTACGGGTACATCCGTATGATGGGATCCAAGGGACTGACTCGAGCCACTAAGATTGCTATCCTTAGTGCAAACTATTTGGCAGCCTCCCTGCAAGACACTTATGGCATCGTATACCGTGGAGCCAATGGTTTTGTGGGTCACGAGATGATTCTGGAGTGCCGCAAACTGAACGAAGCGACAGGCATCAACGAGAGCGACATTGCCAAACGACTGATGGACTATGGCTACCACGCCCCCACCCTCTCGTTCCCGGTTCATGGCACGCTGATGATCGAACCCACCGAAAGCGAAAGTCTGGCCGAGCTGAATAACTTCATCGACGTAATGCTTAACATTTGGCAAGAGATCGAAGAAGTGCGCACCGGTCAAGCACCCAAGGATGACAACGTATTGGTGAACGCTCCCCACCCCGAGTACGAAGTGGTGGCCAACGAATGGAACCACTCTTACAGCCGTGAAAAGGCTGCCTACCCCATCGAGAGCGTGCGCGAGAACAAGTTCTGGATCAATGTTGCACGCATCGACAATACGTTGGGCGACCGCAAACTGTTGACCACTTGCTACGGTTGCTTTTAATTGGCCGGCCGTACATCTCTAAACCATCCAATGGGGGAAGCGGAACTCGCTTCCCCCATTGTTTATCCTCCCCTTCTTCATCCCCTTTTCTTTTCCACATCATGTCTACCACCCACGTCGACAAACGGCTGCACATCGCATTACTTGTCTTTCTACTGATGCTCACGGCCTTAACCACCTATCAACCCATCTACCCCAACGAACAGTTTCTACAACACATCGGTACCGCCTTACTTATGGGGCTTATTATTGCCGACATGCGACAACACAAACTCGGCATCACGGCCTTGACGGGGCTAACTCTTTTCACTTGCCTTCACATCATCGGTGCACGATGGATCTACTCCTATGTGCCTTATGCCTCGTGGGCGGAACACCTCCATCTACCGTTCGAACTGACAACCGAGCGAAACCACTACGACCGTTTGGTACACTTCTCCTTCGGCCTGCTACTCTTTCCGTTCTTCTACGACCGTATCCGTGCGCTTACCCACCAAAGGCTATGGGCCATCTCGGGGGCATGGCTGTGCATACAAACCGGAAGCCTTGTCTACGAACTCTTCGAGTGGGGACTCACGCTCGTACTCTCGCCCAACGACGCGGAAGGATACAATGGCCAGCAAGGCGATATATGGGATGCTCAAAAAGACATGGCATTGGCCTTAGTGGGATCCACATTGACTGCCATTGTTTATAGTCTATGTCGCCGGAAAAGACAGAGAAGCCTCCGCCGAACGGAACATAACTAACCCGCCCCATCGGGCATAGGCCGAAAAGCCCCGAAACATCCAAACTCCGGCACTTGGTCTCCTTGCACAAGGCTCGACAGTCGGTGCGTGAAAGGTACAATGGGGCTGAACACTCGCTCAAAATCATACGGACACGGCTTCATTGCAAACCTTGAAACATATCCGCCAAGACGTGAATTCTATGTTTCAAGGCATGAAAGATAGGAATCCAACCATGAAACCAAAGTCGCCCACTCGGTCCATCGGTTTTTCCTTCCTGATTCGATGAGCATTCGGCAAGAAACCAAGCAGTCCGTCAACCGCTCTTCCCAAACTTGCCTACTGCACCCCCTACCTCCGACCTTCACAATCCGAACGCTCACTTCCGACAAATTCATCATGCTTTGAAGCAGAATCATTTATATTTCAATAAAAAGCAACCCGGTGGCCACCCTTCCTCTGCTCCCATTCTTTGGCATCTCGAAGCGAATGGCTTGGGGGAGGCAATCAGCATTTTCAGATGCTCAAAGCAAACGATGAAAGGCATAAGTTTTTGACTATCTTTGTCTCCGAACCAACCAACGAAACCATGGCTCACAAATACACCATTCGCACGCTCATAGCCCTTGTAGGGCTATGTTTGGGGGCTTGCCGGCCGAGTTCGGGAACTCCAATCGACTCCCTTTTCACAGCGGTCAATCCGTTCATCGGCACCGACTTCACAGGCAATACCTACCCCGGTGCTCAAGCTCCGTTTGGCATGGTGCAGCTCAGTCCCGACAACGGCTTGCCGGGCTGGGATCGCATAGCCGGCTACTTCTACCCCGATAGTACGATAGCCGGGTTCAGCCACACACATCTCTCGGGCACCGGTGCCGGCGATCTGTACGACATTTCCTTCCTCCCCGTGAGTTTGCCCTACCGAGAGGAAGCTCCTCCATTGGGCGTCCATTCGCGCTTCTCGCACCGCACGGAGCAAGCCGAAGCCGGCTACTATCGGGTGACGCTCGACGACTATGACATTGATGTAGAATTGACAGCCACCGAGCGTTGCGGCATTCAACGATATACGTTCGGGCACGAAGCCTCGGCCGTATTGCTCAATCTGTCCAAAGCCATGAACTGGGATCGCACGGTGGATTGGCGGGTGGAGCAGGTGGATTCGGTCACCATCCGGGGCTATCGCTTTTCCGACGGATGGGCACGCAATCAGCGTTTATTCTTCTGTGCACGCTTCTCGCGTCCTTTCGACCGAATGGAGCAAGACAGCATTGTGCGCTTCTTCTTCCGCACCCGCCCCGGCGATCGGCTGGTGGTCAGTACGGCTCTCTCGGCAGTGAGCCAGGAAGGGGCAGCCCGCAACCTGGCCGCCGAGGTGCCCACCGATGACTTCGACCACTACCGACGGGCAACGCAAGACCGATGGAACAAGGTCTTGAGCCGTGTACGTGTGGATGGAGGCAGTGCAGAGGATCGCACCATCTTCTACACGGCACTCTATCGCACCATGCTTGCACCCACCCTATACGATGATGTGGACGGACAATACCGAGGACCCGACGGAGCGATACACCAAACGGACGGATGGCGAAACTATGGCACTTTCTCGCTGTGGGACACATTCAGGGCGGCCCATCCGCTATACACTTACGTGGTGCCCGAACGTGTGAACGATATGGTTCGTTCGCTCTTGGCTTTCTATGACCAAAACGGCCGATTGCCTGTGTGGAACTTCCAAGGCAGTGAAACCGATATGATGATTGGCTACCATGCCGTGCCCGTCATCGTGGATGCCTACCTCAAGGGATTCGATGGCTTCGATGCCGAAAAGGCATTGCAAGCCTGTATCGCCACCGCCAACCTGGACCACTATCGTGGCATAGGCGAGTATAAGCGGTTGGGCTATGTGCCCTATCGTCCGCAGGTGGAGGACGAAGAAGATTGGTCGCTATCCAAAACCCTGGAATATGCCTATGACGACTACTGCATTGCCCGCATGGCCGAGCGTATGGGCCAACACGAGGTGGCCAAAGAGTTTGACAAACGTGCCCTGCACTACCGAAATGTGTACAACCCACATACCTCGTTCATGCAGCCACGCGGCGAGGATGGCCGGTTCCAACCGAACTTCGTTCCCGAGGCCTATACGCCCTACATCTGCGAGAGCAATGCCTGGCACTACCTATGGTCGGTGCAGCACGATGTGAAGGGACTGATTTCTCTACTTGGAGGCCAAGAGCGTTTTGCTCAAAAGCTGGACAGTATGTTCACCTTCAACCCATCGAGTAGCGACACACTGCCCATCTTCAGCACCGGTATGATCGGTCAATACGTGCATGGCAACGAACCCAGCCATCACGTTATCTACCTCCACAATGCGATTGCTCGCCCACACCTCACCCAGAAGTATGTGGCACAGGTGATGAATGAGCTGTATCGCAACACCCCCGATGGCCTTTGCGGAAACGAGGACTGCGGACAAATGTCGGCTTGGTACGTCTTCAGCGCCATGGGATTCTACCCTGTCGACCCCATCAGCCAACGCTACGAAATAGGCACACCTTTGTTTCCCAAGCTGGAACTCACCTTGCCCGGAGGTAAGAAGTTCACCGTGCTTGCTCCCGGAGTGAGCAAGGAACACATCTATGTAAAGAGCGTTCGCCTCAACGGCAAGCCCCACACCCAAAGCTACATCACCCATGCAGACATCGTGGCAGGCGGTACATTGGAGTTTGAAATGAGTCACCAACCCTGCAATTTCCTGCATCCTTAATCCTTATACACGTATGTACAGAACCTTCGCTTCAATAGCCTTATGGGGCGCAGTCTTACTCATGAGCGGCTGCACCGCCTCGCAACCCACCGACTATGCGGCCATGGTCGACCCTTTCATCGGAACCGGCGGACACGGACACACCTTTCCCGGCCCGGTGGTGCCCCACGGATTGATACAACCCGGCCCCGACACACGCATCGATGGATGGGATGCTTGCTCGGGCTATCACTACACGGACAGCACCATCAACGGATTCTCGCACACCCACCTCAGTGGCACGGGCTGCTGCGACTACGGCGATGTGCTGCTTATGCCCATAGTGGGCAATCCTCAACTCACCGACACCGACCCAGGCAGTCAACGATTGCCGTTTGCTTCGGCCTTCTCGCACGCCGACGAAGTGGCCACACCCGGCTACTACTCCGTGTGGCTGAAGACCTACAACATTCGGGCAGAACTCACCGCCACTCGTCGTGGTGCGCTCCACAGATATACGTTCCCGGTCAGCGGAGAGTCCGGTGTGGTGGTGGATTTGGATTACAGTCTGCAACGTCAGACCAATAAGGAAATGCAGCTGGAAGTGGTGAGCGATACGGAAATCAGAGGTCGCAAGAAAACCACCTATTGGGCATTCGACCAATACATACATTTCTATATCAAGTTCTCCAAGCCGTTCACGGCCGAAATCATCAGCGACTCGGTGACCTTGGACAACGGACGTAGATTGCCCATCTGCAAGGCCTTGCTGCGCTTCAGTACGCACGAAGGCGAGCAAGTGTTGGCCAAGGTGGGCGTGTCGCCCGTGGATATGGAGGGGGCCAAAGGCAATGTGGAAACGGAGATTCCGCATTGGAATTTTGAAGAGGTAAGCCGCAGCGCACGAGAGGCCTGGAACCGCTATCTCTCCAAAATAGAAATCGAAGAGGCCGTGAGCGAAACCGACAAGCGCATCTTCTACACCTCGCTTTATCACACCGGTATCAGTCCCAATTTATTTACCGACCATGACGGCCGATACTTGGGCATGGATCTTCGTATCAAGCAAGGAGATGTGAACAATCCCATCTATACCAACTTCTCGTTGTGGGACACTTTCCGTGCCTTACATCCGTTGCTGACCATCATCGCCCCCGACCTGAATGCACAATTCATCCGCTCGCTCGTGGCCAAGCATCGGGAAGGTGGCATCTTTCCCATGTGGGACGTGGCATCCAACTATACGGGAACCATGATTGGCTACCATGCAGTGCCCATCATCGTAGACGCTTATGTGAAAGGTGAGCGTGGCTTCGATGCGAACGAAGCCTACAGGGCTTGCTTGCGAGCAGCCGAATATGACACCGTGGGTATTCATTGTCCGGCCCTGGTGCTGCCTCACCTCATGCCCAAAGCCAAGATGTACAAGAACTCCATGGGCTACATTCCCTGCGATGGCGACAATGAGTCGGTGGCCAAGGCCTTGGAATATGCCTACGACGATTGGTGCATCTCGGTCTTTGCACAAGCGATGAATGACACGGCCAACCAAAAGAAATATGCCCACTTTGCCAAGGCATACGAAACGTATTTCGATAAGTCCACACGCTTCATGCGAGGACTCGACTCGCGCGGAGCATGGCGCACACCTTTCAATCCCAGAGCATCCTCGCACCGCAACGACGATTATTGCGAGGGAACAGCCTGGCAATGGACTTGGTTTGTGCCACACGATGTGGAAGGACTCATTGCACTCATGGGGGGAGAGCAAGCCTTTGTGGGCAAGCTCGATTCGCTCTTCACGGCCGAGTCAAAACTCGAAGGCGAAGAAACCTCTGCCGACATCAGCGGGCTCATCGGACAGTATGCACACGGCAACGAGCCAAGTCACCACATCACCCACCTATACAACTATGCCAACCACCCGTGGCGAACGCAGGAATTGGTGGACAGCATCTTCCGAACCCAGTACTCCAACGCCCCCGACGGTTTGGCAGGCAACGAGGACTGCGGGCAAATGTCGGCCTGGTACGTCCTCAATTCGCTTGGATTCTACCAAGTATGTCCGGGCAAACCCACCTACTCCATTGGCCGACCGCTGTTTCATAGAGCCAGTATCAACTTGCCGAACGGACAGAAGTTCACCATCATTGCCAAGAACAACTCAAAAACTCATAAATACATTGCAGGTGTCACACTGAACGGATTGCCTTTGCACACGC
>JAXFUC010000077.1:0-23741 GCA_034176395.1 Bacteroides sp.
GTTGACGACGGAGATTGTGCATTGATAGGGAGTCGGCCGAATTTTCGATGGTCACAACCGTATCCTTGGTCCGTCGGCCTTGACTCACCCCATTGACAAAAAGTTCTGCCGAAGGGTAATTGGTGTACACAAAGACTGGGGTGGTTTCTCCCTCTCTGCCTTTCCAGTTCCAGTGCGGCAAGATGTGAAGCGTTTCCTCCTTGGCATTCCAATGACTGCGATATAGATAGAAACGATCCTTGGGTAGTCCGGCCAAATCGAGAATGCCAAACAAGGATGAATGACTGGGCCAATCGCTATAATAAGGCGTAGGCTCGCCCAAATAATCGAATCCGGTCCACACAAATTCTCCCATACAATAGGGCTTGTCATCGTGCCAAATAAAGTCATCTTCGGGCAGATTGGACCACGAGCAGTGCTCCACGTCATAGGAGGAAGCCTGGTGATCGGGGTATTTCCGCATCCAAGCACGTTCTACCGGGAATTTATAGACACCGCGAGAGCTTACCGTAGAAGCGGTTTCACTGCCCAAAATATTTTGCTGAGGCAAGCGTAGGTAGTTCTGTTCATATTTATGAGGGCGATAGTTGAAACCGGGTACATCCATCACAGCGGCCATATTGTTGCTTACCACAGCATCGGGGGCATCCATTCCTTGTGTCACAGGTCGTGTAGGATCTTCACGATGGCAAATGTCTTGTAGGAAGCGCGATAGTTTGGGACCAGAGTTTCCATTCCATTGATCGGGAACTTCATTACCTATGCACCACATCACCACGCTGGGATGGTTGCGGAATCGGCGTATGAGATTCGTCAAGTCCTTCTCTGCCCATTGGTCAAATAGTTTATGATAACCATTTGCCACCTTGGGAGCCTTCCACTCGTCGAAGGATTCGGGCATCACCATCATTCCCATCTCGTCACATGCTTCCACCAGCTCGGGAGCAGGCATATTGTGAGAGGTGCGAATGGCATTGCATCCCATGTCTTTCAGTAAACGTATTTGGCGACGAATGGCTGCAACATTGACCGCCGCACCCAAGGGGCCTAAATCATGGTGCAAACACACACCACGAAAAACGGTGCGCTCGCCGTTCAGGAAGAAGCCTTGTCCGGGAATAATTTGTAAGGATCGAATACCAAAGCGAGTGGTGTACTCGTCGACCTTTCGCAGACCCTCAAAAATTTCGGAGTGGGCGACATACAATGTAGGAGAATCGACCGACCAAAGCGAAGGGTTTGGCACGAAGAAATGTTGCTTAAAACATCCTCTCCGCGGGTCGCCCGTTTGTTCGTCTTGAGCCACCACTTTGCCGGTGCCGTCTTTGATAAGGGTTACAATTCGATAATCGCTCATTGTCTTATCCGCCGGCATTTCCCAATCGGTGGTCAGTTCCACCGAAGCCTGTTTGGCATCGACCTGTGGAGTTGTGACACGAGTGCCCCAAGTGGGGATATGGGCGTCCGAAGTAATTACCAACCGCACATGACGATAGAGTCCGGCTCCCGGATACCAACGCGATGATTCCGGTAGATTTTCCAAGCGAATGGCCAAAACGTTATCTTGACCGCTACGGAGTAAACCGGTCACATCAAAATGAAACAAGCCATATCCGTAAGGATGGTTTCCAACTTTCTCGCCATTGAGGTATACATGGGCATTGCTCATAGCTCCATCAAAGATCAGGGTAGCTCTGTTTCCCGAACGAAACTCGGGTACTTGAAGTCTCAAACGATACCATCCCACTCCCACGAAAGGCAAACCTCCCGTTCGGCCCGCATGCTCAAGAGCTTCTTTCTGTCCGTCTTGAACAATGGCTACCTTCTGTATATCGTTGCGGGAACTAAACGGTCCGTAAATAGCCCAATCGTGAGGAACAGTTACATCTTGCCAATGCCGATCATCAAAGCTTTTTTTCATGAAAGCCTCTCCATCCTCTCGAGTAAACTTCCATCCTTTTTCTAAACTGCGCTCTATGCGTACTTGAGCTTGCAGGGAAACGAGCCCCACAAGCGGTAGTAACAGAGCTAAAACTAAATTGTTTCTTCTCATAATTTTATCAGTTGACGATGATTTCATCGGTAAATATCCAGCCATCGAGCTTCTTGTCCGTGTCGGCGGCGAAACGTACATAGCGTCCTTGGGCAGAACCGTTCCAACCGAAATGACGAAGATCGACAGACTTCTTAGACTCCACCTGATAATTTTGCTGTGTCAAGGTTGTGAAATGTTCTCCATCTTCCGAGATGGCAATATGCAGCCGAGCCGGTAAATAAATATCGGGGTTCGCTTGCTGAAGAAAATCGGCATAAATTTCGGTTATGGGCATCGAAGTTCCTAAGTCAATGGTCACATCCAATCGATTGCCCGTATTGAATCCCTGCCACACCCCGTCTTTAAAATTCCAACTACCTCGTTTTCCATCAACCAGTGCGCATGCTCCGCCGGCAGCGTAAGCTGCGTTATAGGGTGTGTGATAAACAATCTCTTTGCCCAATGCTTGATGAGAAATCAAAGAAAGGAACTCCTTACGTTGACCGACCTCGGAATCCAAATCGAACGTATTATAGCCTTGCTGTTTTAATCGCAAGCATTCGACCTTGGCACGTTCTCGAAAATTCGACCAAGATTTGCGGAAGGGGAAAGACCAGGCGACCTCTGCAAGAGCTAAAGCACGAGGATAAAGCATGTACTCTGCATGTTGGGGAGTGGGTACGAATTCGGCCCAAAGATTGGCTTGCACTCCTAAGATAAACTTACTTTGTTCTTGAGTCAAAACTTGTGGAATGGGGTCGTACTCATAAACTTTGGCCAATGGGAGATATCCACCAAAGGCCTCCGGCTGTGTAAGCGGTGCATCTTGATAATAATCCAAATAGCAATGAGTCACAGGGCTCATTATAGCCTGATGCCCCGTAGTGGCAGCAGCTATTCCTCCCTCCTCGCCTCTCCATGACATGACCGTGGCTCGAGGAGCAAGACCTCCCTCAAGTATCTCATCCCATCCCAACAAACGACGACCTTTAGAATGTAAAAATACCTCCATCCGCTTGATGAGATAGCTTTGCAATTCGTCTACACTTTTCAAGCCTTCTTCTTGCATTCGCCGTTGGCATTTAGGGCAGGTTTTCCACCCACGTTTGCCGGCTTCGTCTCCTCCCACATGGATATATTCCGATGGGAAGAGGTCGATAATTTCGCTCAAGACATCTTGTAGGAACGTGAAAGTCTCTTCATTGCCGATGCAAAAATCAGTGTTCTTATAGGGCAATCCCGAACATGACAAATTAGGATAGGCTGCCAAAACTTCTTCGGTATGAGCAGGCATTTCTATCTCAGGAATGATGGTGATGTGCCGACGTCGTGCATAGTCCACCAATTCTCGAATATCTTCTTGTGTATAATATCCTCCCGAAGCATCGGGAGCACCCTCTTCAAGATAAAGTCGCCCCGAAGAAGCCCATTCCCTCCAAGTAATTCCTTTCCGCCAAGCAGCGAATTCCGTAAGACGAGGATATTTTTTTATTTCGATGCGCCAACCCGCCCCATCGGTCAAATGAAGATGCAGGCGATTTAATTTATACTGTGCTAACACATCAATCTGCTTCTTTAAGTGCTCCTTCGTGAAAAAGTGACGAGATACATCAAGCATAATTCCCCGATAACCGAAACGTGGTACATCGGCTACTTCAAGAAATGGTACTACGTAATCATCGCCTTCAAAATGTCCCACTTGTAGGAGTGACTGAATACCATAGAACAGCCCTGCACCTGAAGAAGCCGTGATACAAACTCCATCGGCATTCACAACCAGGCGATAAGCTTCAGGATTCACATATTCTTTTTGGGGAGATTGGAGCAATAAAGACACCGTATTTTTACCCTTTCTTTTCTTATTCGTCCACTTATCCGCATGAGGATACAGTGCCGAACGCAGGAAATCGGCTTCCTCTCCTTTCACATTGGTGTGGAAACCATTGCCTGGTTGCAAACGAAAAGTCCCTTCAAATCGACTGAATAACAAAGGAATAGGGGTTATCTGTTGAGCAAATGAGGGATATGCCATTAGGCATATCCCCCCAAATGCTGCTAAAAGCAGTCTTTTGAATATCATAGAAATCAAACTCTATCAATCTATTTGTATTTCATCGACAAAAAGGAAAGCAGGTGCATTCTTTGAACCGTGCCAAGTAGGCATTGCCTTTTCCGAGCGAACAATCACACGAACATAACGGGCAGTCGTGGTCGGAAACTCCAAGGTATGTTCCTTCACTCCATCTTCGTCTTCCTTTGCCAAAGGAGCGTATTCTTCGGAAGCAAGCGGTGAGAAATTTGTTCCATCGGCTGATGTCGATACTTCGACACCACGTGCCCCAAATAACCAATCACCTTTTACAATACAAGTCCCAAAGGATAGTTTCGAGAATTCCGTTTCTTTTCCCAAATCGATGGTTACATCAATATCTCTTCCTTGCACACCGAGCCAATGACCGGTTTTGTAATTCTTGCCACCTTTCAAACCATCAACCAACGTTTGAGGACCTTCGTAGGTGTAATTAGGGCTGAACGATTCGTTGGCAACTACCGAGCGAGCAGTGGCTTTGTTGAAAGAGAAACTCTCTGTGAAGATCTTGGAACTGCCCTGACCGGGTCGATCAGCCATTGCCTTAACGGTAGTCGTTGCAGTCAGAATCAAGGGCGAAGTATAAACGGGAGAGGAAGTGGAGACTTCCGTTCCATCGGTTGTATAATGAATGGTTGCATTATCAATGGTAGAAAAGCTAACTTCGATGTTGCCTTCAGCCGTGTTATGCTTGTAAGCTGGTTTGATTTCGAAGACATGCTTCGCATAATTGTAACCTTCTTGTTGATAAATACCCATAAGACGTACCAAACGGTTCAAGAAGTCTTCGTAGTTCTTACGCTCGGGCTTCGTCCACTGCACTTCGGACAACGCAGCCCAACGAGGGAGCACCATGTACTGAGCATGTTCAAAGGTGGGAATGTATTCGGTCCACAAGTTTGCTTGAACTCCTTTGATATAGGCTTGTTGTTCGGGGGTAAGCGATGCAGGCATCGGCTCATAGCTGTACACACGCTCAACAGGCAAGAACCCTCCGATAGCAAGCGGCTCGGTTTCCACATCCTTGGACTGGTAATAGTCAAAGTACAAATAAGTATTGGGGGTCATGATTACATCGTGGTGTTGTTTAGCAGCTTCAATACCTCCTGCCTCACCACGCCATGACATTACTGTAGCATTGGGAGCTAAGCCTCCTTCAAGAATTTCATCCCAACCGATAATTTGTCTGTTGTGTTCGTTCAGGAATTTCTCCGCATGGTTAATGATGAAACTCTGCAAACGTTCTTCCTTCGTGTGGTGAGCGTCCGACTTCAAACCTAAAGCTTTGATGCGTGCTTGGCATTTGGGACAAGATTCCCAACGCACCTTGGGGCACTCATCACCTCCAACATGTATATATTCGGAGGGGAAGATTTCAATGACCTCACTCAGCACATCATTGATAAACTCCAGCGTCTTATCATTACCCGCACACAAGACATCGGGAGATACTCCCCACTGTGTCCACACTTCGTAAGGGCCACCGGTGCACCCCAATTCCGGATAAGCTGCCAAAGCTGCTTGCATATGCCCGGGGAGATCTATTTCCGGGATAACGGTTACATAACGTTCGGCGGCATAGGCAACGATTTCTTTAGCTTCTTCTTGTGTGTAGAAGCCGCCATAAGGTTTACCGTCAAACTTATCGAAGTTTTTACCGATCATCGTTTCCTTACGAATAGAACCAATCTCTGTCAGTTTAGGATATTTCTTTATCTCCAAACGCCATCCCTGGTCTTCGGTGAGATGCCAATGGAAACGGTTCATGTTATGAAGAACCATCATGTCAATATAGGTCTTCACTTGCTCCACTGTGTAAAAGTGACGAGCGACGTCAAAGTGTGCTCCACGATAAGCAAAGCGAGGTTGGTCATTGATGACCACAGCAGGGAATTTCACCTTAGACGTCGGAATGGTCGGAAGAGATTTGCGCAGTGTTTGGATTCCATAGAAAACACCGGCCTCCGTTGCTCCCGAAATGGCGATACCGTTTGCTGTTACAGTCAAATTATATGCTTCAGGATTTTCAAGCGTTGTATTCAAACTAAGCACAATGGCCTTTTCTCCTTCCGAACCTTCTGCTATGGAATAAGTCTCCCCGGTAGCAGTCTTGAGATAATCGGCCAAGAAGCGTGCGTTTCTCTCCATTTTTTCGTTTCCTTGCGGATAGAGGATTTTCACGCTATTGCTCAAAACGAAGGATTCGCTTGGATTCATGGTGATCTCCTGCGGCAAAGGAACAACTTGGTAATTAGCTTCCTGAGGTGCAGACGATGCACACGAACAGAAAACTCCGGCAACAGCCAAGCCTGTCAACTGAATGATTTTTTTCATAAGCTTCAATGAATAAATGGTTATTGTTGAGTTTTGTTTTTAAGGGTAAGTTTGTCGCAAATGCTTTATTCTGAAGGAGTGAGAATCTCCGTCCTTTATATGGGACGAATATATGATGATTTTCTTGGTTTCGCCCGGCAACAGATCAAAATAATTGTCTGAATATCGCGCGCCCTGCCAAGGGACTTCCACAAATACATCTTTCGCCAATTGATTCGACTTCAGCACCAATTCACACCGACCATTCGATGAACGAGCATGGTAGGATATGGAAGGTGAGGGCAATTTCAGTAATCGAGGGGGCAAAAAGAAATGAGTACGGTGTGCCAAGACCTCTCCTTTGGAATCTTTAAGAACAATGCTCAAGTAAGTTTCACCATACTTTTCTTCATCCAACAAATCGTTCAATGCCAAAACTTCCTCACACCACGAGCGATTGGCATGCAGACAAATACCTCTCTTGACTTTGGGTTTGTTTACTCGTTTTCCATTGAAGTCAACAATCTCCCACTCCAAACTCACATTTCGCTTTTCGTCCAACAAATCTGAACATAAGTGGATTTGAAGACTATCACCTTGTTGATAGGGATTGATGAGAATGGGAGCAAAAGCTCGTTTGGCTTGATAATGAAGTGCTTTCCAATTGCCGAAATAGTCGATACTCGACCACGAAACTACCGGCCAGCTATCGTTGAGTTGCCAATAGAGTGTGCCCATGCAGTAAGGACGGTTGCGTCGGTGAGCCTCCAGGCCATGTCTGATGCCTTTGCCTTGCAGCACCGAGCCCACATAGACAAAATCTTCAAAAGTCGACGGTACAATGTAGTCACGTTCCATATAAGTACGTATCAAGGAATTGCCGATACTGCTTTTCTGATGTGCATTCATCACGGGCGATTCGATGGCATAGTCTTTCTCCTCAGCAAATGAAGCAATGGTCTTCATTTCGGGAAACGATTGAAATCCGAATTCGCTCATAAAACGAGGTATTTCATGATCGGACGATTCAAATGGCTTTTTCCCATACCAAACACCCCAATTGTGGCTGTCTCGGATGCCCCAAGATTCCGGACGTCCCCAATTGGCAAAATAGGGTGACGAATGCATATAAAAACGACCGGAGTCCAACAAATTTACCATATCAGGCAGCAGTTTTTTGAACAAGGGATCGTAGGCGTCCCACATACGGTTATAATCCTCCTGACTATATTCCTTTTGAAATCCCCAATACTTCAACGCTTCCAAGATTTCATTGTTACCACACCACATGGCCAAAGAAGCTCGATTCCTCAATCGGCGTATGTTGTATCGGGCTTCGGACTCCACACGTTTCAGAAAAGCAGGATCGGCCGGATAAGGAGTACAAGCGAACATAAAATCTTGCCAAATGAGAATTCCATTCTCATCGGCCAATCGGTAGAAATAATCATCTTCGTAGATACCCCCACCCCAAACACGTATCATGTTCATATTGGCTTCTTTCACCGAACGGAACAGTTCCTGATAACGCTCCTCGGTGACTGACGGTAGCATGGCATCTTGAGGGATGTAGTTGGCTCCTTTGGCAAAAAGCGGTCGACCGTTGACTTCGAAATAAAAAGATTCTCCATGTTCATCTTTTTCGGTCACCACCCGCAGTGTACGCAACCCGATTCGTTCCATTCGCTCTGCAACGACTTCTCCTTTCTGCGTTCGCAGACGCACCACCAAGTCGTACAATGTGGGAGTTCCCCACCCATTGGGCATCCAACGTTGAGGCTTGTCAATGTTGCAAAGTTCAGTGACTTTGTTGTTTCCCGGTTGCAACTCAATCGTCTTCTTGTTTTCCACTTGAAGCTTTCCATCCAGCCGCACTTCCAACTCCACATTGACCGAAGTCGAATGTTGCAATACATTAGTAATCTCTAAGTCTGTTCGAATCACTGCCTGTTCATCGGTCAGCGATTCTTGAACAACCCACACATCATCCACAAAGGCTACGTCATAAAAGTGTAGGCAGATTGGTCGCCAAATGCCTGCAGTTACCAACCGAAGTCCCCAATCCCAGCCGTAGCTGTATGGGGCTTTTCGAGAAAACACACTTAAGCGTTTCTCATGGTGGTCGTTGCCGGCCGGATAGTTGAAACCATTGGTTTCGTATTGCGGTAGCGTGTGCTTGATGGGAGAATGAAAGTAGATTTGCAACCGATTGACTCCCGAACGAAGTACCTCCTTTACCGCAACCTCATGTCCAACAAACATATTATCACTTTTAAGGATAAGCGATCCATTGAGAAAGACATCGGCATAGGTATCTAAACCTTCAAAAATCAGTTTGGCTGCATCGTGTTCCAACTGTGCAGGTGTGAGGACAAACGTAGTGCGATATTCCCAATCCTCATTTTCGACCCACTGTACCGAATCTTCATTCATTCCGTAAAAAGGATTGGGAATAAGGTTGTGACGCAACAAATCGGCATGTACACAACCCGGCACCTCGGCTCTCTTCCATGCTCCTTTCCCGGCCTGAGAAAACTCCCACCCGGAGTTCAGCGTCAAAACCTCTAGGGTATTTACGGTTTGTCCATGGATCCATTGACTTGTCCAAGCAAACATGGTTGCCATTAATAATACATGTACTTTCTTCATTGGATTATGTTTTATGACCAATTTACACTTATTCTCCACCGTCCGGGTCATAGATAAGTCCCTCCACAGCCTCTTTTCCATCGGGAGTTACAAAGAGAACGGCGAACATCCACTTTTGCAGTCGGACTTCTTCTGTCGAGAATCGCCCGATAGGAAGCTTAAGTAGAACGGAATTCCAACCCTTGTTCAGTTTAATAGAAAGAGGTGGACGCGAAACCGCATTTTCGTTGCCCAATGGAAGTTCGTGACTTTTTTCTCGATGCGTGGCCGTCCACACGGGAGGAGCTATCTCTTGGTCGTTGAGCCAAATGCGGCTTCCCTTATAATCCCATTTCCCCAATGGAGGCGGTAGGTCTTTTTCGGATCGGCTGTAATTCTGAAACTCAACCCAAAGCCCCACAACTTGTTCGCAAGGAGAATAAACTTTTGTATAGGCGTAAGCCGTGTGGTTCTCTTGCGGTTCGCGATAGAATGCCGGTACAAGCGTTCCCCACACGTGGCGGAGATAAATGCTCGCACCTCTTGCTTCTCTACTTCCATAAATCCGACCTCGGTAGTTATAGTTGTGCTTCAAGCCTTCCCATTCAGGTGGAAACGTTGCCAACAGATTCCCTTCATTAGAGAAAGTATCTGTAACGCGCCACCTCACATGAGTTTGCTTCGTGTATGGGAATGGCTGATTGCTAAACGTATGTTTTTTATGATAAAGCAGTCTGCGCTCAAAGTCGGCAAATCGCCGAAAGGCTTCCTCTGTGGTATCTGTTTCCAATACAACACCTCGGCCATCGAAATACTCATCGCCACCTCCTAGCCAAGCTCGCTCGGCCATGGCCAACATATGGGGGTAGAAGCTATTCTCTTTGATGATGGCTTCTTCGGTTTCCAGTTTTCGATCATTCCACACGGCCAAAATCACCCCGGCAAGATCATCGCTCCCTTGTCGAGCATTGTACACTCGGCTATTATAAAGAGCCACCAAATCACCAAAGACATCGAAGTGATTCAGGTAATGAAAGCGAGAATCAATGGCGGGAATCCCCGGTTGAGCTTTTCCACGATAGCTCCACAGCTGTGTCATGTCTACCTCTCCAACCTTGTAGTTCCACCCGGGATTCCATGAAATCACTTTCTTTCCTCTCGCACGCAAATGTGCCACCATCTCGCTGACAAATTTAGGATTGGTAAACTTCACCTCATCCGTACCGATATGCACATAGGGCACATCAAACACCTCACAGGCTTCGTCCAATAAATCTTTGAGAATACGCATACCCTCTTGACTCTGCATATCGCAACCGAAGGCCCGCACAAAAGCATCACTATGGCCCGGCATATCGAACTCGGGAATCAATAGAACATGATGGGCTTTGCACCAATCGACCAACTCTCGAGCTTCGGCCTGCGAATAGAACTTGCCTGGGAAGCGTGTCATAACGTTCGAATCGGTAAGTATAGGATACCTACGACTTTCCAACCGCCATGCCTGATTCTCGGTGAGATGCCAGTGGAAAGTATTTATCTTGAATCGGGCTAACAAAGTTATTTGATTCTTGAGTTCCTCGATGGAGATAAAGCTACGCCCCACATCGTGCATAAACCCACGGATACGAAACGCCGGCCAATCGAGGATGGAAAGGCAGGGCAAGGTCGTTTGTTTTCCTTTTCGGATGCACAACTGCGTCAAAGTCTGCAAAGCTCGAAACACTCCGGTAGACGTAACAACTTCGATCTGTATCTTCTCGGGAGTGATGTTCAAACGATAGGCTTCATTCACGTTCAAAGGCACTCCCTCAATGTTCCGGAGCAGTTTGACCTCAAACATAGATTTAGCCTTGGAAGAGACACTTCCTCCCTGTCCTTCTATCCATTGTCTACATTCCTGCTCCGACACATTTGCATTTAATCGGGTCGTTACAATCAGATGCTGTCCCTTTCCTTCGATTAATTGTTGAGGACGTGGAAGAATGTTGCCTTGAGCATGAATCATTTCATAACTCAATAGCAAGAGGAGAAGCAAACCAGAGACAAAGCCACAACTCCGATTTAGCCTGAGTCCGGCTACTATCATTTTATAAGATCTTTCAGTTTAATAGCTTGAAAGGTCATGTGTGCCACACTACTCTCATACAATATACCTATAGTCTCTCGATCAACCATCGTTAAGCACGAGTATCCCCATCCTTCTTCTTCATCAAGCATCACTTGATGTTCAGGAAGCCAAGTCAAGCCTCCGTCAAGGCTGGCTTTGATGGTAATATGGTTTCTCCCTTTGGTCGTATTGGGGTTGGAGAATAGCAAAATATCCTTTTTCAGGACGTTATCTTTCTTATTCACTTGTAGTAAGCTGGCCATGCAAATAGGTTCGGGCAATGCACTTCTGGAGGAAGGATGTTCCGTCCATGTACGTCCCAAATCCTTGGTTATGGCCACAGCCCGGCTTCCACCACGATTATCACGCATATTCAACATCAAAACTCCCGGCTCTATCTCTGCTACTTGTGCTTCCGTTGTATTGGTACGTGCCAGGTTGTGCATCTTCCAAGTTTTTCCACGGTCTTTGCTGTACATAATGGCCGCATTCGGCACTCGCGTGGAATCGATGAATTGCATTGGAAAAACCAACGTCCCGTCTTTCATGGTAATACCCCTACCGGGTCCCTGCAAAAGGAAATACCATGAAGGCGATTTCAAACTTTCGGTAACATTGATGGGTTTAGACCACGTTTTTCCATCATCGGTACTCTTGGTCAAGACCAGCTGGGCAGTATGTTCTTTATCCACACCGGGGTGAGAACTCCACCAAGCCCGCTGATTCCCCATTCCATGCGTCCAAGCAGCCACCACCCAAATCGTGTTGGTCTTTTCATCCACCAAGATGGAGGGGTCGCCTACTCCGTTCTGCGCAGCCGGCAAGCCTCCATATTCGCCAAAGACAAGAGGCAGGCGCATCTTTTCCCAAGTCTTACCACCATCGGTGCTGCGGCTCAAACCCACATCCACATGCTCCTGCAAGTCTACACTCGAATTGTAGCGCACATCGTACACACCCAACAAAGTTCCCTTCTTGGTGGTCACTAATCCCGGGATACGGAAAGCAGCAGCCTCGTCATCGCCTGCATGCCTCACACCGACTCCCATACGATGCACCACGTTTTCGGAGCTAACCACGGCAAGTGGACTCTTCTTCTTGTCCAACTTCACCTCCGTGATACGAGTTCTCACTTTTGCCGACAGAGGTGTTTCGGGTTTCATCTGTAAACTCACCCAAAAGTAATTCACTCCGGGAAATAAATCTTTCTTTGGTTTCAGGACAATACGTGACGAAGGATTGTCCACCTCGGCACATTTCAGAGAGTAGGATGAAACAGCTTTCAACATTCCTCCGGGCCGATACTGATAAGTAGGCATATAGTTCACCGGTGCGAAGCGTCCTTTGTTTATATCTTGACGAGCTTCAGTTCCCCCATAATACAACTTTATACATTCGATATCCGAACGCTGTCCTTCTTCTTGCAACTCCAAAGTAATCTCATTTAGCGTATGACTTTGCTGAGCATTGATACGTAAATAAAACAAAATATTGTCTTCTCGTTCAATCAAGATGGGAGTCTGCGTTTCACGGACCCAAACAGTATCCATATCCTTTGCATGAGCAACAAAAAAAGAAATAAGGAAAAAGAAGAGAAGTGATGTTTGTTTGTTCATATATCTGTATTCTTTGAGGTTATCGGGCATCAAAGATATACAAACAAGATGAGAGAAGCAAGCCATGATCGGAAAGAGCGAAGCGGGGCAAAAACAAGATGCCGCTGTCGACACTCCGAAAGGAGGTATTCGACAACGGCACATCCTATTATAGTACGACAGTTTATCTCTGTCCCTTCTGCTCTACATAGTTAATAAAGGCCTGATTCAAAAGTTTCACACCACCGGGAGTGGGATAATCACCGCTAAAATACCAATTGCCTGCATGATCGGGGCAAGCTGCAGCTAATCCTTCCAAAGGTTGGAATACGATTTCAACCTGCGCTTTTGTACCTTCGGGTTTAAGCAATTCTACCATCTTGGCAGCAATCTCCTCGTCGGTAAAGGGAGCATAGATAGCTTTCACATAGTTCACCATTTCCTCCTTGGGCAAATGCATCTGTTCTTTCGATTGGCGGTAGACATTGTCGATGACTTCACTCATTCCACGTTCGTGTAACAAGGCTATTGCCGCTCGAAAAGCAATAAATTCGTTCATCCGTGCCATGTCTATACCATAGTAATCCGGGTAGCGCACTTGAGGGGAAGACGAAACAATCACAATCTTCTTAGGACCTAAGCGATCAAGAATGCTGATGATACTCTGTTTCAAAGTAGTTCCTCTGACAATGCTATCGTCAATGATCACAAGATTGTCCTGCCCGGCATTAAGACTTCCGTAAGTCACATCGTATACGTGAGCTGCAAGATCGTTGCGACTGTTACCCTCGGCAATGAAGGTACGAAGTTTTATGTCTTTGATGGCTACCTTCTCACTACGAATGCGCTGTGATAGAATCGCTTCCACTTCTTTGGGATCAGGATTATTACCCAAAGCTTCTATACGCTTTGCCTTCTCTCCATTCAAGTATTCATCCAACCCCTTGAGCATACCGTAGTAAGCCACTTCGGCTGTATTGGGAATAAACGAGAACACCGAGTGAGCCACATCGTTGTCTATGGCCTTTAAAATATGGGGAACCAAAGTCTCTCCCAACATTTTACGTTCTCGATAAATCTCTATATCACTACCTCGAGAGAAGTAAATGCGTTCAAACGAGCACGACTGTTTTTGTTTGGGTTTGTTGATTTGAACGGTACGCAATTGACCACGATTGTTTATTAGCAAAGCTTGCCCCGGCAAAAGCTCCGTAATTTGATCGGCTTTGAGATTGAAAGCCGTTTGAATCACCGGACGTTCGGAAGCCAACACCGCTATCTCATCGTCCTGATACCAATAGGCGGGTCGAATACCCCAAGGATCTCGCAAAGCAAAAGACTCTCCACTACCGGTGAGTCCACAAATCACATATCCCCCATCCCATTCTTTGGAAGCCGTTCTCAACACATTGGATAGGTCGATATGTTCTTCGATATAGTGTGTCACCCCCATACCGGTCAATCCTTCAGCTTCGGCCAAATTGAATACTCTCTCCACTTCGCGATCCAACCGATGGCCTACCTGCTCCACGATAATGAAAGTATCGGCATACTTGCGGGGATGCTGTCCAATAGCTGTAATGCGAGCAAATATCTCATCGACATTGGTCATGTTGAAGTTTCCGCAAAGAGCCAGGTTTTTTGCACGCCAGTTATTTCTCCGCAGAAAGGGGTGTACATAGGATAGACCGGATTTGCCCGTAGTGGAATAACGCAAGTGGCCCATATAAAGCTGACCGGCAAAAGGCAAAGCTCGCTTCGCCCACTGAGCATCTTGCAATTGCTCGGCTGTCAAACCGTTGTAATATTTATGTACCTCACCGAATATCTCTGTAATGGCTCCCGACCCTAAGGCGCGTTCGCGAAACATAAACTCCTCGCCCGGTTCGGCTTCGAGTTTTACACAGGCCAATCCGGCACCTTCCTGCCCACGATTGTGCTGTTTTTCCATGAGCAGATAGAGCTTATTCAGCCCATACATCCACGTACCATACTTCTCTTGGTAATACTCTAATGGCTTGAGCAGGCGAATCATTGCCACACCACATTCGTGCTTCAGTTGTTCCATTGTCTACAAATTCTCCTAATGTATAAAAAGACTAAAAGCCGACCGTTAAGTTTCTTCTCCGCCTCGGAAGAAGTCCTTATCGTTCCGCTTCTTATTTCACATTGATTCTATGCTGTTCGATTGGTCTTGTGCCGTTAAGCTCTGCAAAGATAAGTATTCATATCACATCATCGTCACGCGAATTTGCTTTTTCGGCGATGAGCAACAAAAATGTTGAATCTGTGATTCTCAAGACATGGTCTCGGCTTTTGAATACCGATTTCAAACGAATCAAAACACCACGCTATTTCACACCAACGAACCTCTTACATGAACAACGGTTCGTGTTCATGTAAAACGCATCCTCCTGAACAAGTCTACCCACTCCTCTTCTCTATCAGTCTCCTCGTTTCTCCTGACTAAAGGTTGCATCCATAATGCCTTTTCTCTATTTTTGTCACATCGCTATCGCATCAATTACTCACTATCAACCGATGTTGCCATGAGTCAACTCGTCGTTTACAAAGCCTCAGCCGGATCGGGCAAAACATTCACCCTGGCCGTTGAATATATCAAACTGCTATTAGAAGACCCGCGGGCCTACCGTCATATTTTGGCAGTCACTTTCACCAATAAGGCAACTGCCGAGATGAAGGAACGCATCTTAAGTCAGTTATACGGCCTGCATACAGCCGACTTCACTTCTACCCCTTATTTGAATAAGTTGATGGCAGATACGGGACTTCCTGAGGAAGAAATCCGACGAAGTGCCGGAGTGGCATTGAACTGCCTACTACACGATTATAGTCGCTTTCGAGTAGAAACCATCGACTCCTTCTTTCAATCCGTACTCCGTAATTTGGCTCGCGAATTGGGCTTAGCTCCCCATCTGAATATCGAATTGAACACCACCGAGGTGCTGTCGGAAGCAGTGGATCAACTAATGGAGAAGTTGACTCCCTCTTCAGAAGTATTGAGCTGGATGCTCGATTATATCAATGAGCGCATCTCCGAAGACAAACGTTGGAATGTAGCCGATGAAGTGAAAAGTTTTGGCCAACGAATCTTCGATGAAGCCTATCAAGAGAGTGGAAATGGATTACGCCAAGCATTAAAACAGCCCAAAGCTGTGGAACAATACGCCAAGTTGCTACGTATCTGTGAGCAAGAGGCTTTGCAGGAGATGGCCTATTTTGCCCAGGAATTTGAAGAAACGCTGGCTGCTCACCGACTATCCCCGGAGGAACTGAAGCGAGGTAAAACCGGAATCAGCAGCTATTTCAACAAGCTCAAGGAGGGGAAGATAGGCAACGATGTACGCAACCAAACAGTGGAAAACTGCTTGGATTCTGCTGCCGAATGGGGGACAAAAAGCAAACCACGCTTTACCGAAATTGAAACGTTGGCTGTTCAAAAGTTGATTCCTCTACTGGCAAAAGCCGAGGAAAAACGTTTTCTCAACAACAGTTTGGTCAACAGTTGTCGACTTTCTTTGCAGCACCTCGACAAATTGAGGTTGCTCGCCCACATCGACGAAGAAGTGCGAGCGTGTAATCAAGAGAACAACCGCTTCTTGCTGGCCGATACCAATGCGTTGCTTCATGGACTCATGCGACAGGGGGATTCATCATTTGTATTCGAAAAGATCGGTACTCACATTCGACATGTCATGATTGATGAATTTCAAGACACCAGTCGCATGCAATGGAGCAACTTTCGTCTACTCCTCCTCGAAGGACTTTCACAAGGAGAAGACAGTCTCATCGTGGGCGATGTGAAGCAATCCATCTACCGATGGCGCAACGGCGATTGGGGAATTCTTAATAATTTGAGAAATCAGATTGATGGATTTCCCATCCGTTTGGAAACGCTGAACACCAATCGCCGCAGCGAAACTCGCATCATTCAATTCAATAATCGGGTATTCACCGCAGCCACACGATACCTGAATACCTTATATCGAGCACAGACACAGCAAGATTGTATCGATCTACAACAGGCTTATAGCGATGTAGAACAGCTATCGCCTCGAACGGACGAACAAGGGTATATCAAGCTATCGTTCATCGACAATGCATTCTCCGAAGAAGATTACCGCCAACAAACCTTGATGTTGTTGGGAAATGAGATTCAACGCTTGACCGAACAAGGCATTTCCTTCAAAGATATGGCTATTCTGGTGAGAAAGAATAAGTACATACCTCTTATTGCCGATTATTTAGAGCAGACACTACATTTTCCCGTTGTGTCCGACGAGGCCTTTCGGCTCGATGCCTCAACGGCTGTGTGTATTCTTGTCGATGCCATCAGACATCTTTCCCATCCCGAAAATCGCATCACTACGGCTCGTTTAGCCGTGAGCTATTGCACCGAGGTGCTTCAAAAACACCATGAGCTAACCGCTCTACTATCATCTCCCAACGATTATCTTCCTCGTGCGTTCACAGAGCAAGCACCACGTCTGCGCATGATGCCCCTTTACGAATTGTTCGAAACTCTTTTCGATCTCTTCGAGTTGAGGAAACTCGAAAGGCAAGAAGCCTATCTGTTTGTATTCTTCGACGCAGTCATCGAATATCTCCAAAACCATCCTTCCGATCCGGATGCTTTCATTCAACATTGGGAAGATCGCCTTGCCGGTAAAACGATTTCAGGTGGTGAACCCGATGGCATCCGTATCTTTTCCATCCATAAATCCAAAGGCTTAGAGTTTCACACCGTGCTTATTCCTTTCTGCGACTGGACCTTGGAGAGCGAGCATACCAACCAATTGGTATGGTGTTTTCCACCAACACCACCTTTCAATCAATTGGAGATGCTTCCCATCACCTACTCCAAAGCTATGGAGCAATCCATTTATGCACCCGACTTCCTACGCGAGCAGCTGCAACTTTGGGTAGATAGCCTTAACCTATTGTATGTGGCATTCACTCGTGCCGGAAAGAACCTTTTAGCATGGACACGAACCGGAAAGAAAGGAACAATTGCCGAGTTATTGACCGCCATTCTACCCGATTTGTCACTGACCGAACACAATAAAGAAACGGAATGGTTCTTTGATCAAGGAATGCCTTGTCCTTCGTGCATAGTCAGTAAAGATTCTACATCCAACTTCCTACTCAAAAAGCCTCAATCCGTAGCTATAAAGATGGATTCGTTGCACCACCGAGTACAGTTCAAACAGTCCAATCGGTCGGCCGATTTCATACAAGGTCGTTCATCAGACGAGTCCCCCTTCCGATTCATCGACCGAGGCGAAATGCTTCATTTCCTTTTCTCGCAAATCAAGACTGCCAAAGATGCAGATTCAGCCATTGAGCAACTCTATTTTGAAGGAATAATTGACTCCAGACAAAAAGAAGAGTTGCACAGCACAATTCACCAAGCCTTTAAACATCCATTGGTTGCCAATTGGTATTCGGGACAATGGGAGGTGTTCAACGAATGCGCCATCCTATTCCAAGTAGACGGATTGACCCATACCAAACGTCCCGACCGTGTAATGACCAATGGCGAACAGACTGTTGTGGTGGACTTCAAGTTCGGTTCTCCTCGTGCCGGGCACCTCAAGCAGGTAAAACGTTACATGGATTTATTGCAGTCCATGAACTACCCATCCGTTTCGGGTTACTTGTGGTACGTTGACCAACAGCAAATCACTTCGGTTTCATTGCCCTAACCTCTCACCGCCCATCTCATGGAACATTTTCTTAAACTTGTAGCTACTGACCTATATGCAAAAAAGGGAAAGGATTTGGCTCGCACCGTGCTCATCTTCCCCAATAAACGCGCTCATCTGTTCTTCAACGAACATTTGGCTTCTCTGTCGCCTACTCCCATTTGGTCGCCCATAGGAATGAGCATAAGCGAACTCTTTGGCCAACTTACCCCTTTGCAACCGGCCGACCCCATTCGACTGGTGTGCGAACTGCACCGCATCTTCGGAGAACTAACCGGAAATCAAAAGGAAACACTCGATGAGTTCTACTTTTGGGGCGAGCTTCTTATTGCCGATTTTGACGACGTAGACAAGAATTTGGTCGAGGCCAAGCAATTGTTCAGCAATCTGCAAGACTTCAAAAACCTGCTTGGCGGTACGAGCTTTCTCGAGCCCGAGCAGGAAGAAGCCATTCGGAGATTCTTCTTGAACTTTTCGGCCGACAAGCGCACCGAGCTAAAAGATCGCTTCATTTCCCTATGGGACAAATTAGGGGGTATTTATGTTCGGTTCAAGGAACGGCTACGAACCGAAAACATAGCCTACGAAGGAATGCTATACCGAGATGCCGTCGAACGGTTGTCTACCGACTCATTGCCTCATGAAACCTATGTTTTTGTAGGATTCAACGTACTCAATAAGGTCGAAGAGAAATTATTTACCCTCCTTCATCAAGCCGGGAAGGCTTTGTTCTACTGGGACTACGATTTATACTATACCGAACGAATCCCCAACCACGAAGCCGGAGAGTTCATACGTCGAAATTTGGCTCGCTTCCCCAACCAGCTTCCAGCCTCCTACTTCGACAATCTGCTTCGTCCTAAGCAAGTAACCTACATATCCTCGCCCACCGAGTATGCACAAACACGCTACCTTCCTCAATGGTTGAAACAAGCTGCCGAGCAACCACACCTTGAGCGCGAAAATGCCGTAGTGCTTTGCAATGAAAGCCTGCTGTTACCGGTGATTCATGCACTGCCACTGGAGGTTGAGCACGTGAACATCACCATGGGATTTCCTCTTTCGCAAACCCCGATCTGCAGTTTTGTCAATGCAGCCCTTTTTCTACAAACCGAAGGGTATCGCCCTAAAAGTGGTCGATTCTTTCACAAGGCTGTGCTTTCCGTACTCAAGCATCCCTATGTGCAGCAACTCTCTCCGACAGCCGAAGGTCTTGTGCGCGAGCTCACCATGCACAATCGTTTCTTTCCTCTACCATCGGAATTGCAGCGAGACCCATTCTTGACCAAGGTCTTCACACCTCAAACAACGACAGCTCAATTATGCACCTACCTCATCGACCTTATCCAAGAGGTTGCCACCCTTTATCGACAAAAAGAGGCGGAGGAAGAGGAAATGTTGGATCAACTCTATCGCGAGTCGTTATTCAAAGCTTTCACGGCCTTGAATAGGTTGGGTAGCCTCATGGACGAAGGACTTTTGACAATAAACAGCCTGACTTTACGCAGACTGATAGGCAAGTTGATGAGCGGCACCAATATCCCCTTTCACGGAGAACCCATCATGGGCATACAAATCATGGGGGTACTGGAAACTCGAAACCTTGACTTTCGCAACCTCGTACTATTATCACTTAACGAAGGTCTGCTACCTAAAGGCAGTAACGACGCTTCATTCATTCCCCATGTGCTGCGAGCGGCCTACGGTCTCACCACCATGGAGCATAGGAATGCCGTGTATGCCTACTACTTCTACCGCCTCATGCAACGTGCCGAGAACGTGACACTCATGTACAATACCTCTTCCGATGGATTGAACCGTGGAGAAGAATCACGTTTCATGCTTCAATGGTTGGTCGAAGGAGGACAAAACATTGTCAAACAATACTTGGATGCCGGACAAACTCCTCGGCTCTCCGCTCCCATTGCCATACAGAAGACCGAAGAGGTGATGCAAAGCCTCCGCTCCATGTTCGATGCCACACAACCCGATGCCAGACTACTGTCGCCATCGGCTCTGAACACCTATTTGGATTGTCCATTGAGGTTCTATTACCGCTACCCTGCCCGACTCAAAGAAACGCAGGAAGTGAACGAAGAAATTGATGCGGCACTGTTTGGAAGCATTTTTCACTTGGCAGCCCAACGCATCTATCAAGAATTGACATCCCGAGGTCCCATGGTGTCGGCATCGGACATAGACACGGTGTTGAAAGATAATAACCGATTGCAATCGTTTGTGGACGATGCGTTCAAGGAACTATTCTTTCAAGTGGACAAGAACACGAAACCCGAATACAACGGTACACAACTCATCAACTCGCGAGTCATAGCCTCGTATCTCAAACAACTACTTGTCCACGACCGAGCTTATGCTCCTTTCGAGATGCTGGCTATGGAATTGGATGTGAGCGAAGAAGTGACCATCGAAGGAGAAGAAATTGCTCCTATCAAGCTGAGGCTGGGAGGAACCATCGACCGCATCGACCGAAAAGGCAACCGGCTGCGCATCGTCGACTATAAAACCGGAGGCAGTCCACATAGTCCCAACCAAGTGGAAGATTTGTTCATTCCCGCTGAAAAGCGTCCGAACTATGTTTTTCAGACCTTCCTGTATGCAGCCATCATCAAAGGGAAGAACAGACCCGAAGAGATTTGCCCTTCCATCTTCTACATACACAAGGCAGCTTCTCAAAGTTATAGCCCTGAAATTTTAATGGGCGAACCACGCAAACGTGAACCGGTGACAGACTTCACCCCATACGAAAGCGAGTTTCGTGAACGACTCTATGATTTGCTGGAAGAAATCTTCGACCCACGAACTCCCTTCGGTCAAACACCTTTCACAGGGCAATGCGCATACTGTGAGTTTCAGGCTATCTGCCGCAGAGGATAAAAGAGGGGCAAGCCACTCATACAAGAGGTAAAAACAAATAGCTGACCAACCACATACACTTTGGACGTAAAGTGCGTGTAGTTAGCTTGCAAAGTGCCCACACTTTGGCTACAAAGTGTGGGCACTTCGATTACCGGCATAGGACACCGGGGGAGATAGGTAGAGGCAGATGGAAAGGCGACTTCAAAACATCATCGGAATCTCACTGGCCTGTTTCCAAGAGCTTGATGGCTGCGCTGAGCAAAGATTCTTGCGGATTACCATAGGGCAAATAGTTGAGATAATCGGTATTGGCATTTGCCACGCTCACCGTGGGAGAAAATCCGGTGGTATAAGTTGCTCCCTCCGAATTGAAAGCCATGCAGACCACCGGATTCAAACTCCAAGTACCCTGCGGATTGACAAACTGCTTGGTGAGTACGTTTTGCCCTTTAGTAGCCTGCCCAACAGCCATCACATGAGGCACTTTCCCATTGAGAAACATCATCAAAACTTCGGATGGACCGGCCGTTTCGCTCGAAGTCAGTACCACGAGTTTTTGTAGATTCAGATTTGTTCCGCCTCCGATTAAATTCGCATCAAAGGAAAGTGCTTCCTGAGAAGCGGCTTGTTTCTTGTTGTAAACCAAGCTACCCATGGGTTGCCCCAAGTAAGAGGCCGGAGCCAGCAAAGTAGCCAAAAGTTGCACGCTTTTGCTTTCACCACGATGGTTACGGCGTAAATCCAATATCAGTGTCTTTACCCCGGCAGCCGCAAATTCGTTCATTTGGCTGCGCAAAGCCTCGTCGTACTTATTCGGTTCGGCAATGGTGCCCGATGTGAAACTGTTGTACACCAAATAGCCCACCTTCTCGGATGTACTCAGAGTTACTATGGAAGCATGGTGCAAGGGTGACTCTGTCAGCGAACGAGCTGCTCCCAAGGCATATTCTCCTGCTTCCACCACTCGGTAAATAGGAGTGCCGGTTTCTCCTCCTTCATTCTCTCCTGCGGGAGAGATTTGTCGATACATTCCCATCGTTAACTTGACAGCATCCTTACCGGTAAGCAATCCGTCGGCTCGCTTAGCACTCATATACTCTCCATTGACCTTCATCACCCACTGACCGCGCTCCAAACCGACTTCGGAGGCAGGCGAGTTCGGCACTACGTGCGTGATGAGGGCATAGTAGGCCGTGTCGTTGTCGAGACTGCGACTTAATACATAGTCAAATCCATACGTAGGTAGAGGAACTGATTCCAAGGTGTCTACAAAGGAGAACGAATCGGTTTGATACTTGATCTTATTGAGAAAATCGGCCGGGTTTAAGAACGGATTCACGCTTTTGTAAGAGGGTAAAGACTCAAACCAAAGATACTGCTCGGACATGACATTGTACATCCATGTATCGGTTTCGGTCTGCTCGGCATAATAGGGCCAACGATCCACACCGCAAGCACTTACCACTCCCACGACAACGAGCACACAGAGGTGAGCCATCCATCGGTATATCATCTTTCTCATCTTTGCTACTAATTTGGAAGACAAATGTAGGTATTTTGACAACTTACTGCCAAGAACCCGACCGATAAAAGCAGGCCGATTGCGTAGCTTGCACGTTTGTCGTATCTTTGTCACGACATCAACAGAAAAAACTACCTCAATGAATATCGCAGCACTGCTATCGGGAGGCGTGGACAGCTCGGTCGTCGTTCACTTGCTCTGCGAACAAGGATATAAACCCGACCTGTTCTACATCAAGATTGGCATGGACGGAGCAGACTATATGGACTGCTCGGCCGAAGAAGATTTGGAGCTGGCCACGGCCACGGCACGTAAATACGGACTGTCTCTCGAGGTGGTGGATTTGCATCGCGAGTACTGGGACAACGTGGCAGCCTATGCCATCGAGAAGGTGCGCAAAGGGCTGACCCCCAATCCCGATGTGATGTGCAACAAACTCATTAAATTCGGCTGTTTCGAGCAAGAAGTGGGCAAGAACTATGATTTCACAGCTACCGGCCATTATGCCACCACTGTGATTAGAGACGGCCAAACTTGGTTGGGTACAGCCAAAGATCCGGTGAAGGATCAAACCGATTTCTTGGCACAGATAGACCGCTTGCAGGTGTCCAAACTCATGTTTCCCATCGGACACCTGATGAAACACGAGGTGAGAGAATTGGCCACACAAGCCGGACTTCCCAGCGCACGACGCAAGGACAGTCAAGGTATTTGCTTTCTGGGAAAAATCAATTATAACGATTTTGTAAAACGCTTCTTGGGCGAGAAAGAAGGTGACATCATCGAATTGGAAACCGGTAAGAAGGTGGGCAACCACCGTGGCTATTGGTTTCATACCATCGGACA
>JAXFUC010000078.1:0-27184 GCA_034176395.1 Bacteroides sp.
GTGTTGATGATTGTGCAGAGGCGAGCCGAGGAAAGGAGCAAAGGGTCTTCTCGACTTATTTGTATGAGTGTCGAAGCGGAGATTCTTCTTTGGGGATTTGCATGCTCGCGTGTTCACGTTCCGAGTCTGCCGTGGTCTCCCATTTTCTTTTCTGTTCAATGCTGCTGTGTCCTTGTGCTGAGGTTGTTGTTAATTGCTGCTCTTGAAGGATGGCGGTGCTCCTCCTGTGCAGACTGTGGTTCGATGGTAAAATAAAAAGCGGAGGTTACTTTGAAAGTAACCTCCGCTTATCTCTTTCGAAGTGGTGCCACCAGGAATCGAACCGGGGACACAAGGATTTTCAGTCCTTTGCTCTACCGACTGAGCTATGGCACCTCGCTTGATTGCGGATGCAAAGATAGTGCGTTCTTCTTTTCCTCCAAAGAAATCGAGGGTATTTTTCAAGAATACGGATGAAAAAGTGCGAATCTGCCGACTGAAGCGGGCCGAAGCGGATGTTTTGGGGCGTTTCTTCGTCAAGTCCGCAGAAATCGCTACATTTGCCTACTTTTATATAGTTAGAAACAAATACTTATGAGCGAAGAACTGCTGAATACTCCAAAAGGAACTTACTCGGCCGACAGCATTCAGGTGCTGGAGGGACTGGAAGCGGTGCGGAAACGTCCTGCCATGTACATAGGTGATATAAGCGTGAAGGGTCTGCATCACTTGGTGTATGAGATTGTAGATAACTCCATAGACGAGGCCTTGGCCGGTTACTGCGACCGCATCGATGTTACGATCAACGAAGACAACTCAATCACGGTGCAGGACAATGGGCGGGGTATCCCGGTAGACTTTCACGAGAAAGAAAAGAAGTCGGCTTTGGAAGTGGCCATGACCGTGCTGCATGCCGGAGGTAAATTCGACAAGGGCTCCTATAAGGTATCGGGCGGATTGCACGGTGTGGGTATGTCGTGTGTAAATGCGCTGTCCACCCACATGGTTACTCAGGTTTTTCGCAACGGAAAGATCTACCAACAAGAATATAAGATCGGTAAGCCACTCTACGATGTCAAGGAGGTGGGTGTGGCCGATTACACCGGTACGCGTCAGCAGTTTTGGCCCGATGGCAGTATCTTCACCGAGACGGTGTACGACTATAAGATATTGGCGGCCCGTTTGCGCGAGCTGGCCTATTTGAATGCCGGCATTCATATTTCGTTGACCGACCGCCGGGTGGTGAATGAAGAAGACGGTAGCTTTAAGCACGAACAATTCTATTCGGAGGAAGGTTTGCGCGAATTTGTTCGCTACATAGAATCCACGCGCGAACACTTGATAAACGATGTGATCTACCTCAATACGGAGAAACAAGGCGTTCCCATCGAGGTGGCCATTATGTACAACACCGGCTTCTCGGAGAATATCCACTCCTATGTAAACAATATCAATACGATCGAAGGCGGTACACATTTGGCCGGCTTCCGTCGTGCCTTGACACGTACCTTGAAGAAGTATGCCGAGGACAGCAAGATGCTGGACAAGGTGAAGGTGGAGATTGCCGGAGATGACTTCCGCGAGGGTCTGACCGCCGTAATCTCGGTTAAGGTGGGCGAGCCTCAGTTCGAAGGGCAGACGAAGACCAAGTTGGGTAATAGCGAAGTGATGGGAGCCGTGGACCAAGCCGTAGGCGAGGTGTTGAGCTACTATCTGGAAGAGCATCCCAAGGAGGCCAAAGCCATTGTCGATAAGGTTATCTTGGCGGCACAGGCTCGCCATGCCGCACGCAAGGCGCGCGAGATGGTGCAGCGCAAGTCGCCCATGTCGGGAGGAGGTCTGCCCGGTAAGCTGGCCGACTGCTCCGACCGTGACCCACAGCGTTGTGAGATTTTCCTGGTCGAAGGAGATTCGGCCGGTGGAACGGCGAAACAAGGACGCAATCGCTTGTTCCAAGCCATCCTGCCTCTTCGAGGTAAGATTCTGAATGTCGAAAAAGCCATGTACCATAAGGCTTTGGAGAGCGAGGAAATACGCAACATCTACACTGCTTTGGGTGTAACGATCGGTACGGAAGAAGACAGCAAAGCCGCCAATATTGAGAAGCTGCGCTATCACAAAATCATTATCATGACCGACGCCGATGTCGATGGTTCGCACATCGACACTTTGATCATGACGTTCTTCTTCCGTTACATGCCTCAGATCATTCAGAACGGTTACCTTTATATTGCTACGCCCCCACTGTACTTGTGTACCAAGGGTAAGGTGAAAGAGTACTGCTGGGACGATGCTCAACGCCAAAAGTTTATCGACATGTATGGAGGTGGTTCGGAAGCCGGAATCCATACACAGCGCTACAAAGGTTTGGGAGAAATGAATAAGGAGCAGCTGTGGGAAACAACCATGAATCCCGAGAATCGTATGCTGAAGCAAGTGACCATCGAAAACGCAGCCGAGGCCGATTACGTCTTCTCCATGCTCATGGGCGAGGATGTGGCACCGCGGCGCGAGTTCATTGAAGAGAATGCCACCTACGCCATCATTGACGCGTAGCGATTCATTTATATATCGTAACCCCTCACATCTTACAACGTCAACGGCCTGCCAAGCATTGCTTGGCAGGCCGTTGTCATTTGTGGAGCTCGGGTCGAGTGTTTCGTTTACGATTGGAGAATGGCTTTAGCCCGTTCCAACGCTTCATTGATATTGGGGCAGATGTTCTCTTCTCCCAGCAAATCATAGAAGCCGGCCTTTCTGAGTGGGCCGTCCACCTGCGGGCGCACACCCGAGAAAATGAGTGTGATATTGTCTTTCTGCGACATCTTACACAAGGTGGTAAGGTTGTGGATGCCCGTGGAATCGATGAAAGGTACCCGTCGCATGCGGACGATGCGTACCTTAGGCCGATCGCCCAATCGAGACATCACCTCCTCGAACTTGGTGGCGATGCCAAAGAAGTAAGGGCCGTTGATTTCGTAAACTTCTACACCTTGGGGAATGAGTATTTGCTCTTCGCGCAGTGCTATGTCCAGTTCGGTGTTTGGATTGATGGCGTCCTTGATCACCGAGACGCCGGTCGTTTCCATCAGTCGCTTGATGAACAGGATGCAAGCTATGACCAAACCGACCTCGATGGCCACCGTCAGGTCGAGAATCACGGTGAGGAAGAACGTGATGAGCAGCACCACCACATCGGCACGCGGGTTGCTCAGCAAGGCTTTGAACACTCGCCAGCCGCTCATATTATAGGATACCACTACCAGCACACCCGCCAAACAAGCCATGGGGATGAACTGTGCCAGTGGCATGAGGAAGAGCAGAATGAGCAACAGCACTACGGCGTGAATGATGCCGGCCACCGGTGTGCGTCCTCCGTTATTGATGTTGGTCATCGTTCGAGCAATGGCTCCCGTGGCGGGAATTCCTCCGAAGAACGGTGTGATTACGTTGGCCACGCCTTGGGCCACGAGCTCGGTGTTCGAATCGTGGCGATCGCCCGTCACACCATCGGCCACGGTGGCCGACAGGAGCGACTCAATGGCACCCAGCAAGGCTATGGTGATGGCCACTGGAAAGAGGTTTTTGATAGCTTCCCAGTTGAGGGCAGGCGTCACGGCATCGGGCAACTGGGCTTGAATGGTAAACCGGTCGCCGATGGTTTCTATGTTCTCAACGCCTCCATAGGTTTTCAGCAGGAAGACACCGGCGGTTACCACGACAATGGCCACCAGCGAACCGGGGATGCGTTTGAAGAATCGGGGCGTGATGAGAATCAAAGCAACGCTCACCACACTCACAAGGATATTCCACGGATTGATGGTGTCGAAGTGTCGAAAGTAAAGCAGCCACTTGCCTACGAAGTCGCCCGGAATCTTCTCACCGTGAAAATTCAGTCCGAAGATGTCGGCAATCTGCGTGGTGAAGATCGTGAGGGCAATACCCGCGGTGAAGCCCACAATGATGGGATAGGGGATGAATTTGATGATGGTTCCCAGCTTGAACACACCCAATAGAATAAGGAGCACCCCGGCCATCAAGGTGGCCACGAGCAGTCCCGACTCGCCATACTCTTGCACCACGCCATAGACGATGACAATGAATGCCCCCGTGGGGCCTCCGATTTGTATCTTGCTACCACCCAAGAAGGAAATCAGAAAGCCGGCGATTATGGCTGTGATGATTCCTTTCTCGGGCGACACGCCCGAGGCGATGCCGAAGGCAATGGCCAGCGGTAGGGCCACGATGCCCACGATGAGGCCGGCCATGAGATCGGCCATGAAAGTTTCCTTGTTGTAATTCCTTAGCTCCTCGAACAATCGAGGCTTGAAGTTCAGAAAGTCCATACTCTTTCTCGGTTGGTTGACGGTTTATGATTTGTTTGCGCAAAAGTACGTAAAAGACTCGGATGTACCTTCACTTTTGTCGTTCCTTGAATTTGAGCCGTGTTCTGATGAACTTTGGATTGGTTTTGTTATATTTGTGGTATCAATTCTGGCGGTAAGAGGTGCTCCCGCAAAGAAGCAGTGCCCAATACATCATTATCATTTACTTTATTTATGGCTAAGAGTGTAAAAGGAACGCAGACCGAGAAGAATCTGCTGACATCGTTTGCCGGCGAATCGCAGGCGAGAAATCGCTACACATACTTTGCAAGTGTGGCAAAGAAAGAGGGTTACGAACAAATAGCCGCCATCTTCATGGAAACGGCCGAGCAAGAAAAAGAACACGCCAAGCGTATGTTCAATTTCTTGGAAGGTGGAATGGTGGAGATCACCGCCTGCTATCCCGCAGGTGTCATCGGAACCACCCTTGAAAACCTCCGTGCCGCCGCTGCCGGAGAAAACGAAGAGTGGACGGTGGACTATCCACACTTCGCACAAGTGGCCGAAGAAGAGGGATTCCCGGCCATTGCTGCCATGTATCGCAACATTGCCATTGCCGAGAAAGCCCACGAAGAACGCTACTTGGCCTTTGTCAACAACATCGAGAACATGACCGTTTTCGCTAAGGAAGGCGAGGTGGTGTGGCAATGTCGCAATTGTGGATACGTGACGGTAGGAAAGGAAGCTCCCAAAATGTGTCCCGCCTGCCTTCATCCCCAAGCCCATTTCGAGGTGAAGAAGACAAACTATTGATGGCTCATTGATGGGCGAGGCAACTCTTCCCATGAGCGATAAAACCTCCCTTTGACAGTCGATAGAGCTGTCAAGGGGAGGTTTTGCTTTTGCATTCGCCTTTGTGCTTATCGACGGTAAGCGCAGAGGCAGCCTATCGTTCGATGGCGAAAAGCAGTTTGCCAAGCTGTCCGGTGTAGACGGTCGCCGGCTCACGTAAAGGTGTTCCTTCGGAAAGTGTAGGCACTCACCCGGCAAAGTGTGGGCACTTACCGTCCGAAGTGTAGGCACTTTGTTTGCAAAGCGCAGGCAGTTACCGTCCGAGGTGTGGGCGGTTCATGGATTTCGTGTCGAAGCCTTGAGCGCGAGTGGTTCGAACGGGTCACTTTTGCTGCGAGTGCAAGGGATGGCGATGTCCGCTGACTCGATTCAGGAAGGCTTTGGCCGAACCGAAGTTGAGGAATAAATCCAGGCGGATGGGTAGGTGGTTGTCGTCGTCGGACACAAAGAAGGTGATGACCTCTCGTTCCTTGCCTCGGGCGGTGTATTCCACCAACGAGAACACCACGCAGCGGTACTTCAGGCCATCTTCGGCCTTGACCACATCCTTGCCTCGGTAAATGAGTGTTTGGTCTTCGACGGCAGTGCCCGTGGTCATGGGAAACACGATCTTTTGTCCCACCGCATAATCTTCGGCTCGGAAGGAGCGTGCCCGAGCCAGAATGCTCAGCATGTCGTACACGCATCGACTGTCGGTGTGGCGGCTGTCTTTTATTTCCCCGTCGCGATAGGTGCGTCGTTGGGTCACATGGGTTTGTCCGTTGGCGTAGGAAAATTGAACGTTTTCGACGGTGAAGCGTTTGCCTTCTTCGGCTGCCTTGCGAAAGGAGAGAGGCTCCAAGCGGTGGCTCACGATGGCCGTCAAGGTGTCGCGCATCTTGAAAAACATATCGGCACGCTTGCTGCCCACGGCCAATAGGTCGATGCGATAGGCGGGCTGTCCGGCGTATTGGGTGGAGGTGGTCGTCAGTTCGGCTTTGCCGGCCTTGGCCCATACGAACTTCCAGTTGAAGTAAAGGGTGTATTCGATCCTCTCACCCGCCCGAAAAGCCGTGTTGGTCACCGCGCACTGACTTTGCAGTGGGAGCGGCAGCAGCCATAGAAGACAAAGACTTGCCCACCAGGTATAAATTCTTCGCATGGCGAGTTTAGAACATTTGGGGGGTGTTGTTGCGGCGTTGCTGTCGTTGGCGGTTGCGATCGCGTTTCTTCTTCTCGTCATCGGGCTTTTGTTTCTTCAACTCGTCGGGCTTTTGGCGTTCGGGGGCAAGGTCGTGCAGGTTCCAAGTTTGGTTGGCTTCCCACAAGGCTTTGTACTCCATGATTTGAGGATAGTAATAGACTGCCTCGGGCTGCTCGCCTCGTTCGTAGTTGCCTGTGTCCCAAACCCCGTTGTTGTTGCGGTCTTCCACCAGGCGTGCACCGTACTTTCCGGGCATGAGGAAGTAGAAATCGGCCTGACCGTCGGCTCGGAGCCGACGGCGGCGAAGCACTCGGTCTTGGGTGTCGAGTAGCTCGATGAAGGCCGGCCCCCGAACACCTTGTACGTTGAAAGTGAGGCTAAAGTACTCGTCCTCGCTGCGCACCTTGAAGTTTTGTTTCTGTGGGAAACTGACCAAGCCGTACAAACCTTGGAAGGCTGCCGAATCGACCGTCAGTTCATACTCTGCCATGGGCTCCCAGTCGTGGTAGAGGTTGAAAGCCTTGAGGTCGGTGCTATCTTGTTCGAAGTCGAATGGTACGGGCTTCCAAATCGAGTCGACACGTTGCTTCAGGTGGATACTCGCAGTGTCGACGCGTACCGGTGGCTCGTTGAATACAAAGGTGATGGCTCCATATACTTCCATGGGCGACCCTATTTGAAGTCTCATGTCCAAGGGAACAACGGGAAGTGGTCCTGCTTCTTCGTCTTTGTTCTTTTTCTTCTTGGTTTCTTCGTTCTTTTTGCGAGGTTGCTGCTTGGCCACCAATTTCAAAGTGTCGGTTTGCGAAACAAACCGCTTCAGACTGTCGGTGCGATAGTAGGTGAGAGACATCGACAAGGTGTCTTTGAGATAAACCAAGGAGTCTTTCAGCCAGTAGGTAATCGTATCGTTGGTGCGATTGTGCTCCACCACGAAAGCTTCTCGCTCGTCAAAGTTGAGGCCACGAAGCCGAGGCAGGGTGTCGCTCTTGCCGGTGAAGTAAAGGGTGAACTTTTCGGGCGTGAGTCGCTCGTGTTTGGTCAGGGAACGTGTGCGGTTTTCTTCCTTGAAAGCGCGCAGCAAGATGTTGTCGGGCAGATAGTGAGTGTAGCCTCGCTCCACGATGGTGTCGTAGGACAAGGAGTCGACCCACGAAGTGTCTTGCCGCAATCGGGCTTCCATCTGCGGAATGACGAGGGAATCTTCCCAGGCCAAGACCTCGCCGGGCTGGTTGAAGCGGTAGTTGTTGTCTGCGTCCATCAAGGCGAATATGCGATATTTGCCCGGTGCAACACCTTTGATAGTGAAGCGTCCCCGGCTGTCGGTGCGCCCCACACGCTCCAGTGGCAGCGAAGTAAAGGCCGTGTCGGAAAGGTTGCTGTGCAAGCCCACCATGATGCCTTTGAGCGGTTCGAGATTGGAGGCCTCGAGCACCGTGCCCGACACTTCCATCGTGTCGATACTTGCTCCGGTCGAGAAGGTAAAAGTGAACTGCCCCAGGGGGTTGCCTTCGTTGTTGTCGACCACGGCATCGCCGAAATCAATGGTATAGGTGGTACCGGGCTTGAGCGAGTCGAGTAGGTTCACTTGTATACGTTTTCCCACGGCTCGTATCTCGGGCTGTTGAAGCTGAGGAGGGGAGATGACCACTTTCTCCGAAGGCTTCTCCAGCTTGATGTATTCGTCGAACAGAATGCTGATCTTTTGTTTGGAGTTGTTCACCGCCCCTGCTTCGGGAGTGCTTCCCAGGAATCGAGGGGGCGTATCGTCATAGGCTCCGCCTTCGGGGCGTCCGATGCTGGCGCATGAATACAGAATTCCCGCCACGGCAAGTGCGGGAGTCATCCGGTGCATCCACGTCTTCAACTTTTGAGTATCAAAGTGTAACATTGTACAAATGTAAAGGTTCTATCCTAATAAACCCATGGCTCCACTCCTAAAATAATGCTAACACCGCTCGGTGAGTGCCCAACAAACAGTAAAAAGAAGTAGGCTCTCTTGCACTGCATCTCCTTTTGTCTACCTTTGCTTCGCGTGTCGGCGTTAAGAGAAGTCGGCACACTTCATATTCCAACCACCGACTAAACAAGTACGAAATGAACTGTAAATTAAACCCCTACCTCAACTTCGAGGGCAGTTGTGAAGAAGCCTTCACACTCTATGCACAAGCCTTTGGCGGACAACCCCAATATCTTCGGATGGGAGATATGCCCGATGTACCCGAGCAGTACAAAGATAAAATCATGCACGTGGCCCTTAAAGTGGGTGGCGATACGCTGATGGGCTCGGACGTACTGCCCGGATGCGGTTTGCCTTTTGCCCGTGGAAACAACCAGTATGTTACGATTCACCCGGCCGACAAAGCCGAGGCCGACCGCCTATTTGCCCTCTTGAGCCAAGGGGGAGCGGTGGAGATGTCCATGAGCGATCAGTTCTTTGGCTACTTCGGAAGCTTCACCGACCGCTTTGGCGTTGCCTGGATGATTCATGTGGCAGCGAGCGAATGCGGCTGCACAGACTAAGCCCATTGCCCTTGCCAAGCCCTATCAAGGCATCGGGCACATACTTTCAAAGCACCGCTATCCGATACTTGTCGGGGTGGTGCTTTGATTTTTAGGATTTTCAAAACAATGGTCGGCAATCGTTGTAAAGCCGATTGGAATGTATATATTTGCCAATCGCCCCGTGTTGTAAGGGCTGTTTTTTCGGGATGAAACCAACCATTCGAAGACGACGCTCGGTGGTGGCATGGATACTCTTGGTGTCCTTGCTTCCTTTGTTCGTTGTGAAAGCCACCCACTTTCACGATGAGCATGGGGCATGTACGGCCGGTTTCCATCATCACGAAGGGCACGGGCATCACCATCACTCCGACGAATCCAAGCAGACCGGCAACCATCACTGCGACATTTGTCTGTTCAGTTTGTCTTCGTTCACAGAGACAGCCATCTTGGAGTTTTATCCGTTGGAATGTCCCATCCTGCCCGTCGGGTTCTGCTATCGGGCATCACGCGTGACAGCGCAGACCGTCACGCCTTCGCTCCGCGCTCCGCCCTGCCGCGTTTAATTGCTTATTTACAATCTTGTGACGTGCTTTCCTGCCGGAAGGCACAGGCTGTTCGTTACCCTAATGCAGTGGTGGCGAATGTGTATTTTCCTTGTTTATTATCTCAAACACGCATCCTTGCATGAATATCATTTTCCATGTATCTCGATGGAAAGCGGTAGTCGTGTTGGTGTGGATGTGGGGTGTCGCTTTGGCGCAACAACCCTCACTATCCCGACCGACGCTACTTCTTGTGGACAGAGAGACGCACGAGGGCGTGGTGAATGCTGTCGTACAAACCGATGTGCAAACTCGTTTTGTCACCGATGCAGAGGGACGTTGCTTTATCCCTTTGCAGGCGCTGACCGGCGACAGCATACTCATCTCGTGTGTCGGCTATGAACCACATCGCATTTCCAAGCAAGATTTCTTGAATCGCCAGCCCCATCGGTTGTTACTCGCCCCTCGGGTGGGTGCTTTGGATGAGGTGGTGGTGACCGAGCGTAAGCGTCCCACCTCGGCTTCGACGGTGAGCGAAACCGTGGATCGTGAACAGCTACGCCGCGGTTTGGGTACCAATCTGGCCTCTTCCCTCGAACAAGTCAAGGGTGTATCGACCTTGCAGAGCGGAGTGACCATAGCCAAACCGGTTATTCACGGCATGTATGGCAATCGCATTCTCCTTGTGAACAACGGCGTGCGACAGCAAGGCCAGCAATGGGGCGACGACCATGCACCCGAGGTAGACTTGAACAATGCCGAGAGCGTGCAGGTCATCAAGGGGGCGCAGGCAGTGCGCTACGGTGCCGAGGCTTTGGGGGGCATCATCCGACTGGATGCCAAACCGCTGCCTTATGGCTCCTCTTCGGTGATGGGCAGCGTGTCGGCACTGTATGGCAGCAACGGGCATCGCTACGCATCCACGGGCTATGTCGAAGGCAGTCTTTCGCACCTACCGGGCTGGGCTTGGCGAGTGCAGGGCACGCATATCAATGGTGGCGATCGTAGCACCGGAGCCTATGTGCTCAACAACACTGCCATGCGCGAGACGGACTTCTCCGTATCGACCGGTTATCGGGCTGAGCGTTGGCGGTTGGAGGCCTTTTACAGCCGGTTTCACACTCGATTGGGAGTGCTTTACAACGCGCAAACCGGGAACGTAGATTTAATGAAAGAGCGCATAGCCATAGGTCGCCCGGTGGATGTTTACCCCTTCAGCCGACGGATAGATTATCCTTATCAACGGGTGAATCACCACATTGCCCGTGTGGAGGGTAGCTACTCTCTGCCCGGGGTAGGCACATTTACCGCGGCACATGCCTTTCAACGCGACCATCGGGACGAATATCACCTGCGACGCAACGACCATTCCAAGGTTCCGTCCTTAAGTCTGGATTTGCGAAGTTCCCAAACCGACTTGGGTTGGAATTTGAGCTATGCCCGGCATTGGCGAACGGAGCTGGGACTGTTTCACGCTTATGCCAACAATCGCAATAGGCCCGGAACGGGCGTTGTACCCGTGATTCCCAACTATACACAGAACAATGCGGGTGTGTATGCCATACAGCAGTTCACGCAAGAGCGGTGGGGCATGGAGGGAGGTCTTCGCTACGACTACCAGCGTCTTCAAGCCGCCGGTATTGATGTGTATGGGAAGAGCTACGGAGGTAAGCATCGTTTCACCAATGTTACCTATATGTTGGGAGGGCATTGGCGGCCTACCGAGCGTTTGCGTCTGGTGTCCAACCTGGGTATGGCTTGGCGTGCACCGCATGTCTACGAGCTATATAGTTTGGGGCTCGACCACGCTTCGGGTGTGTATATGCAGGGCAACGCCGCGATGAAGTCCGAACAAAGCACCAAATGGGTAACTACCTTGAGCGGTACGCATCGACACTTGGAATGGGCAGTGGAGGGCTATCTGCAATGGATCTCGGGCTATATCTACGATGAACCCACGCAGGCATTCATGACAGTGCTTTCGGGTACCTACCCGGTGTTTGCCTATCGGCAGGTCGATGCCTTGTTTCAAGGCATCGATGCAGAGCTGACTTGGAAACCGTTCACGGGCTTCGACTATGCCCTGAAAGGAGGGATGATTTGGGCACAAGAGCGAGCCACCGGCCGTTTTCTTCCTTATATCCCTTCGTTCAGAGTCGACCAACGTATGAGTTACAGCTTCCCCCTTCGCCAAGGTTGGGGCGATGTGCTCGTAGCTGTGAGCCACCGATACGTGGCACGCCAAGATCGCTTTGACCCGGCCACCGATCTTTCGACCACACCTCCGCCTGCCTACGGACTGTGGGGAGGCGAGATAGGATGGTCGCGACGGCTCAAAGGCGGACAAAAGCTACATCTTTCGCTCGATGCCTCCAACCTGTTCAACACCCTTTATAAGGAATATACCAATCGTTTTCGTTATTATGCCCACGATGCCGGGCGCGACATTCGCGTGCTGGTTACTTGGGACTTCTAAATCAATTACATTTAAAAATCAACCTAAAATGAAACATAAACTATATGCTTGCTTGGCTCTTATGCTGGCAATGGCTCTGCCTTTGATTTTCTCCGCTTGTGAGAAAGAACCCGAAAAGCCTGTGGACGAAACCCTGAACAAACTACACGGAGATCCCTATCGGGCCGTGTTGGTGCTGACCCAGGGGAAGCTCGATGGCACCACCTTTAAGGCCGAGACCGATGAGGACAAAGACCACGCACATGCGGCCGAGGCACATCACCACGATGAACCGATTGCCCACCGACAAGTGATTACTTTCGAGCTGCACCCTGAAAAGGGCTGGAGCCCGGCCGAGGGAAGTGCCAAGGCTTTCTACGTCTTGGCAAGTACGGCGGCGCATCCGGTGAATTATCACCTGGATATTACCTATTATGACAAGAACGGCGACGACATCACGGGAGGCTTCATTGAGAACAAGGAAGATCAACGCCATCAGCACTTCTTCATTCCCAAAAATGTGGAAGCCTTGCCTTCCGGTAAAGCCGAGGCAAGCGACAGCGATCCGTCTGCTTTGTTCGATTACATCTATTTGGATACCACCCCGTGGAACAAGGAGGGTGCAAGCGTAACGGGCGGTGAAAATCCCATCGGTTTCCGCGGAGCATTTACGTTTACCAAAGATCGCAAACGGTTTACGCTCAACATCGACCTGCTGCACGCACGCTTGTCGAAGTTCAAAAACGGAGTGGCTTCGCCCTATTACAAACCCAGCAACGGGCAAAAGGCTAGCGACCACTGGGATGTGAAGATGCAAATACCCGTGGTGACGCTTTGCAGCCAAGAGGAATTGGAGTCGTGGACATCGGCCAAAGGCACTTCGTTCGACCTGTTGACATCGGGCGAACAACGCATCATTCGCGCCTTGGCCGAGGGACTGGGTCTGACGGTGAACCAGGCTTTGAAAATGTACTACCAAGAAGAAGTGGAGGAAGTGGCTAAGATAGAATTGGTGTTGGCGGCCGGTCACTTCCACGGAGGAGTGAAGTTCCATCAGGATTCCGACCGTGAAGGTCAGCGATACATGAATGCCGTGCAGAGGATTACTTTGGTGCAAGTGGACAAAGCATGGAAGCCTACTGCCGAAAGTGCCAAAGCTTTCTATGTGAAAACGGGCACCGAGCAAGTACAGTCGGCCTACGGACTGTGGATTCATTATTACGATAAGAACGGAAACGAGATTACCGGCGACTTTGTGGCCGATGGTGCCGATGCTCAACACCAGCACTTCTTCACAGCCGAGGATGTAAAAGGCATGCAAGTGCGCAATGGAGCCTTGACAGATGATGAGAAGAAGACCGAGCGTCTCTTTAAGTATGTCTACATGGATACCAATCCTTGGGATGGTACACTCGACGGAGGAGCCAAGCTGATCGGCAGTAAATACACTCCGGCCGGAGGAGATACAAGCAGTAAGGCCGAGAATTTCGTAAGCCAAAACCCCGTTGGATTCAAAGGATTCTTTGAATTCCGAACCGATAGGGTAGCCTTCGATCTGCGCATTCGTCTCATGCATGCCGTGCCCAACAAACTCACCAAGGGTGCGCCCTCTCCCTACTACGCTCCCACCAAGGCTCAAGAAGCCGCAGCGCATTGGGATGTGGACTATCGCATTCCCGTGAAGGCTTACTACTCTTTATTGGAAGAGCAAGAGATAGAGGTGGAGGCCGAAACCACCTACGATGAACTGACACCGAGCGACAAACGTAAGGTCGATGCCATAGCCGAGGCTTACGGCATCGATAAGAACGAAGCTCTGGCGGCTCTCGTTATGCTGGTGGAGGGTGAAGCCACCCACGACCCGGGCGGTTTGTGGTTCTAAAACGTAACTCTCGGACATAGGTCAAACTTGCGAATCTCTGTCCGTTCAGAAGTCAACCTGGTGTGTGCTCTTTGTATGGGGCGCACACCGGGTTTTCGATTCATAGTCACTTGGCTTGCAAACCACCTACACTTTGCAACCTAAGTGCCCACACTTTGCGCGGTAAGTGCCTATACTTTGCAATCGAAGTGTCTACACTTGGTTTGGTAAGTACCTATGTTTTGCGGCTGAGGTGTTTGTGTACTGTCGCCCTGTTTTATAGGAGTTCTTGACCCACAATCCATACCTACCGAGGTGTATGCGAAACAAACTCCCCCGATACATGCCATGAGCGGATCATGTATCGGGGGAGTTTGTTTTAGAGGGTCTAAGAACGGTTTCCTCGGAAACGACGTACTAAGGAGTAGGCGGTTTGTCTTCCTTTCGGTAAAGGTAGAGATCGCACTCCTTATCAGTACGAAGCCGAGGCCTTCAGACCGGCGGCTTGAAGCAGTGCCACGATGCGATCCAGCTCCTCGGGCGAGGCTTTCTGCAACTCCTTGGAAGGAGTTTCCCGGTCGATGGTATAAATCATCACTTCTCGAGGAGCAATGCTTTTGACGGCTTCTATCCATGGCAGGACGTAGCGATCGGAAGTGTTGTCGACCGACCGACCTTCGTGGCTGCCTTTGAGAAACATGGTTTGGATGATGCAACGGCCTTCAAAGGCTTTCATCCGCTCAATGAGCAGAGGCAGGTCGTAGCGACCCGTGGGACGGTCGACCCGAGCAATGTAGTCGGTGTCCACAGTGTCGAGTTTCAACAGGTTATTGTCCACCTTGAGAAGTGCCTCGAACACCCGGGGGCGGAGAATGAGGGTGGCGTTGGTCAGCACCGAGATTTTGGCCGATGGACACAGCCGATTGCGAAGAGCCACCGTGTCGTCTATGATTTCAGCAAAACGTGGGTGAGCCGTAGGTTCACCGTTGCCGGCAAAGGTCAGTACATCGGGCACTTGGCCTTGAGCGGCCATTTGGATAAGTTTGTCCTCCAGAGCCCGAGCCACTTCTTCGCGCGTGGGAAGCGGGGTGGTGGTGCGTCGCTCGGCATTGAACCCGCATTCGCAGTAGATGCAGTCGAACGAGCAGAATTTACCGTCGGGTGGTAGCAGGTTGATGCCCAACGATACGCCCAGTCGTCGCGATTGAACGGGGCCGAAAATGGGGGCGGGGAAAATAATGGTCATGCGTGGCGAGGTTAATGAGTGATTGATAAGAAAGGGGGGAATGCAAACATTCGCCCCCTTTTAAACTAACACTTCGTTTGGTAGAGATGTTCAATAACGAATGCGAGGGAAACGCACCTTGCCTCCTTGTGAGAGGTAGACACCGAGGGTGATACAGCCCAATCCCACGAGCGAAGTAAGGGTTATCTGTTCGCCCAGCAGGAGGTAGGATGTGATCATCGTAACCAGCGGATTGAGATAAAGGTAGTTGGATGAAACCACCGTGCCCAATCTCTTCAGCACATAGCTCCATGCCACAAAACAAATCAAGGAAGCAAAGACCGCCATGAACAAAAGGTTGCCCCACACCACGGGGCGTGACATGGCCTCGGCGTCCCACACCAAAGGTTCAAAGAGGAAGAGAGGTATCAGGGTGACTGCCCCGTAAAAGAACACTTTGCGCGTGATGAGTAGCATGGAGTAGCGAGTGCCCATCTCCTTGATGATGATGCTATAAACGGCCCAGAGCATGGCCGAGCTGAGCGTAAGCAGGTCGCCCAAAGGGGAAAGTTTCAACTCCACGCTTCCGCTGAATACGACCAGGCCCACCCCGATCAAGGCCAGTATAGAGCCGAAGATGAGGCCTTTGTGAGCGTGCTCGGTGCGGTAATAAGCCAAAGAGAGTAGCACGGTCAAGAGTGGAGCGGTGCATACGATGAACGAAACGTTGGCGGCTTGGGTGATGCCCAAGGCGGTGTTCTGAAGTACGAAGAAGGCCGAGCCGCCCGTAATTCCTGCCAATACCATCCAGGCTTCGTCCTTCCAAGAATCGGTCAATAGCTTTCGAGGACAAACCAACCAAATGCCCAGGTAGGCAATGACGGTACGATAAAAAAAGATGTCGCGGGGTGAAATGCCGTTGTTTAGTAGCAATTTGGTGGAGATAAAGGTGGATCCCCAAATGATTACGGCAAAGACGGCAAGGAGATGAAAAAGGCCTCGCTTTTGTTCCATGGTTTGATAGTCTTTGATTTAAAGTTGGGTCACAAAGATAAGGACTGGATGCCATATGACCCAGTTTTGAGGTCGAAAAAATGGATGCGAGCGATGCCTGCATCGAGATGAAAAGCTCGATTTATTGAGCCAAGACCTCGAAAGCTCGCTCCAGCAGTGTGTCGCGTTTTCGCTCCAAATCTTCGGGAAGCATGTTTACAAAGATGTCGGGGTCAATGCCATTCTCGATGCTGCGTAGCTGTGGGTCGTAATGGGGCGAAGCAGAGAAGCGAATGGCCCATCCGTTGGGTAATTCGGCTGTGAAGGGTAGGCCCGAACCGCCTCCGGTGCGGTCGCCCAGCAGAATGATACGCCCGCTTTCGATACTGTTCATGGCGTTGACAAAGTCGTTGGTGGCGCTATAACAGCGACGGTTGGTCAAGACAACCACCGGCTTCTGCCAACGGATGCCCGAGGAAGGATTCATGTACACCGGTTCGGGCTTGGAAAAGTCGGTATGTCCCTTCCCGGTCTTATGACGGATGTAGCCCACCAATACGCGCTCGTTGGTAAAGCGTGCGGCTATGCGGTGGCTGTTGGTCAGCATGCCGCCCCCGTTGTCGCGCACATCGACGATGAGCCCATTGCAGATGCTTAGGAAGTTCAACACTTCGTCCAAATTACCTTCTCCCGGAGAAGACATAAAGCTTTCGTAGCGTATGTAGCCGATGTTGTTGTCGAAAATCTTGTACTTCATGCCCGCCACCTGCCGAAATTCCGTGCCCACCCTGCCCAGATAGGTTGTTTGCAGAATGTCTTCCCGAAAGTTCCACGGGTGATTTTGATACCAGTCGGCATAGGACGACACTCGATCGGCCGAAGAGAGATTGACGTGACCGTCCTTCAAGACGGCAAGCATCTCGCTGAGTTGGTCGAACAGTTCTTTGGGGCTAAGGTCCGGAGTGATGCGAGGGCGAAAGGCACGATAGACCGAATCCCAATCAATGTTTTTTTCCTCCAGGAAACAATAGCGTTCGTCGATGATGCGCCACAGCTGTTCAAAATTTCCCAGAGGAGTGTTGTCGTGTCGCTCCTCGCCGATGCAAGCCGTCAGACCCAAGCAGAGCCAAAAGGAGAACAACAGTCCGAGAGCGAGGTGGATGGCCTTGTGTTTCATCGTATGCGTGGCTTAGTAGGCTTGTAGAGCCGGTGAAAAGATGGGTTCGCGTTGGGACGGCAGTCGATAAATCGACCTCACAACCCCCACGAGGAAGCTATGCGAGTAGGCATGGGTGCGTAGTCCGTTGAGCCGAGCCTGCCGAATGTCGCCCACGTAGCTAAGGCGCATTCGGGCCCCGGCCAAGGGGAAGTCGAAGGATAGCATCTGGTGGAGAGAGGGTCGGTTCTTGGGAGTGGTCAGGCAAACGACTCCGGAGGAGTTGCCCAGTGAGAAAATTTCGTAGTAGGACTGCCCGTAGTGGGGTGAGAACATCAGGCCGGCCAGCGGCAGATTCAGCTGATAACGCAGAGTGAAAGGCCGCTCTTTGATGCGGAAGTTCCAAATGGCCATGCCCGAAACTTCCAGTCCCATGGCGGCACGAGCCGAGGCCGGGTTGTTGGAATTGCGCAGGTTGTAGAGGAATCCTCCTTCGCCGGCAATTGCACCCCCTGCAAGTAATCTCAGCTGTGGAGAGACATGGAAATGGTAGTGCAGGGCATAATTGTAGTGAATGAGTCCTCCCAGGGTGTTGTTGGTTTCGGCACGGTTGTGCCCATAGGCTGCATTCCCCTGGAAAAGTGTTTGCAAAGACCAGTGTCGTCGGCCCCACTTAGGAAACCTCATGGATTCGCGCAGGATGCGAACCTCGGTGCCTCGGTAGGCTTGGGGCGAAAGATAGGTGTCGTACAAGTCGGTATAGCCCACGCCATACTGGGTGGTTCGCGTGGTGTAACGGTGGAATTCACCTTCGGGTAGGCTGTTTTGAGCCTTCGCGGAGCCAATCATCCATGCAACGGCGGTCAAGAGCGAGAGGGCGAGTAGTCTGTTCATGACACGATGGGTTAGAAGAGTTGCATCTGTCCCGTCAGTTCGTCGAGAATGTCACCATCGCTTTTATGGCTGTCGGGGTCCAAGTTTTCGGGTTCTTCTTCGGGGCTGTCGATTTCCTCCACGGGCTGTGGTCGGCGGGTAGGTTCCAACTCGTTGATGGTGGATAGTTCGTAGGTCGTGATGCGTTTGCCCTTGGCTTTGAATCCCTTGACGGCTATGAAGTCTTCGGCCTCCAGCACCAACGGTTCCCGATAACTGTCGTGTCCGCCGAAAACCACCTCCAGTCGGGGGCAAGGCTCATCGGTGAGCAGGATGAGACTGTTATTCTTGTTCTCGCCCAAATAGTTTTGCTTGCGTGTCGAGGATTCGAAGCAAAAACGCTTGAGGTAAGGGTAGTTCTGCTGATCGGCATCGTACAAGGCGGCTGTCCATATTTTGTTGGCATCGTACTTCTCCAAGATTCGGATGTTGTCCTCGTAGTGATTGCTCACGTCGAATCCGGTGGTATAGTAATCGCCGTTGTTGAGTACCACAAGAATGGCGTCTTCGCTGTGGAATTCGCCCAAGAACTCACCGCGTCCGTCGTAGTTGAGTCGCAACACATCTCGGTCGAACCACACCTTTCGGCCTCCGAGGGTAGAACCTCCTCGCTGCTTCAGTACCACTTTGTGTATGGGTAGTCGGGTCAGTATCACCCCTTGTGCCTGTCGTCCCTTGATGGAGATCTCGCTGAAATCGCGTTCAAAGGTGATGCGACGCACCCGTGGATTGGGTTTTAGAGTTACTTTGATAATTTCGGCTTCGCCGTTGGGGTTTGCGCTGAAATACAGTATCCGAGAGTCGGGCTTTCCTTGGGTGAGGTCGTATTCGCGGTCGCGTACCACGGAAGTCACAGCGAATCGCTTGATGTATGTGGTTCCTTCCTTTCCGTCTCGGTAGGCCACGTTGTAGATGGTGCGTTTATCGTTCTTCTTGAACACCTGTATGTAGAGTACGTTCTTTCCGACAAATTTTTTGTCGGCAACCGGTGTCACCACGTAACGTCCATCCTTGTAGAAGATGATCACATCGTCAATCTCAGAGCAATTGGCCACAAATTCGTCCTTTTTGAGAGATGTTCCGATGAATCCGTCTTCGCGGTTGATGTACAATTTCTCGTTGGCTTCGATGACCTTGGTAGCTTCGATGGTATCGAAGTTTCTGAGCTCCGTGCGGCGTGGATAGTCTTTTCCGTACTTGGCTTTTAGCATGGCATACCAGTCGATGGTATATTCCACGATGTGGCTCAGGTGATTGTCTATCTGTTCTACCTCCTCGTTCATCCGTGCAATCAGTTCGTCGGCTTTCTGAGAGTTGAACTTCAGGATGCGAGCCATCTTGATTTCCATCAGTTTGAGGATGTCCTCTTTGGTCACCTCGCGGATGAATTGCGGATAATAGGGGGTGAGTCGCTCGTCGATATGTTCGCAAGCAGCGTCCATATTGTTGGCTTGTTCAAAGCCCTTGTCCTTGTAAATGCGCTCTTCGATAAAGATTTTCTCGAGCGAGGCAAAGTGAAGCGATTCGAGAATCTCGTGTTTGCGAATCTCCAGTTCTTGGCGAAGCAGGTCGCGAGTGTTGTCGGCCGACTTGCGAAGCACGGTACTTACGGATAGGAAGTGAGGCTTCTGACCGTCGATAACGCAGCAGTTGGGCGAGATGCTTACTTCGCAGTTGGTAAAGGCGAAGAGGGCGTCTATCGTCTTGTCCGAAGAGGCTCCGGGCGCCAAGTGCACCAAAATCTCGGCGTTGGCGGCTGTGTTATCGTCTACTTTGCGTATCTTGATTTTGCCTTTCTCCTGTGCTTTGAGGATGGACTCTATGAGGCTGGTGGTCGTTTCGCCGTAGGGTATCTCGGTGATGACAAGTGTTTTGTTGTCTATCTTATTGATTTTGGCGCGCACCTTGACGCTTCCTCCCCGTTCGCCATCGTTGTATTTGGCCACATCGATCGAACCTCCGGTTTGGAAGTCGGGGTAGAGTTGGAAAGGTTCTCCTTTGAGGTAGGCAATAGAGGCTTCGCACAATTCGTTGAAGTTGTGCGGCAGTATCTTGGACGACAGTCCCACAGCGATTCCTTCGACTCCTTGGGCAAGGAGCAACGGAAACTTTACCGGCAGGGTGACCGGCTCTTTGTCGCGTCCGTCGTAGGACATCTTCCATTCCGTAGTCTTGGGATTGAAGACGACTTCGAGGGCAAATTTGGACAGGCGGGCTTCGATGTAACGAGAAGCTGCGGCCCCATCGCCCGTGAGAATGTTTCCCCAGTTACCTTGTGTGTCTATGAGCAATTCTTTCTGACCCAACTGCACCAAGGCGGCAGCAATAGACGCATCGCCGTGTGGGTGGTAAGACATGGTTTGCCCCACCACGTTGGCCACCTTGTTGTATCTCCCGTCTTCGACTTTCTTCATGGCGTGGAGAATGCGTCGTTGTACAGGTTTTAGTCCGTCGCTGATATGAGGTACGGCACGTTCCAAAATGACATAGGATGCATAGTCGAGGAACCAGTTTTGGTACATCCCCGATAGCTGATGCGTCACGTGCTCGTTCTTCGTTTCCGTGGGTTTGTGTTCGAGGTACTGCTCGTCTGCGTTTCCTTTGCTTTCGTCGCTCATAAAATGCCGTAGGTATTAATTTGAGAGGGAAAAACTTCTCGTGCAGACAAAAGTACAAAAAGAAAAAGGACAGGCGAAGAGGGCGCTGTCCTTTTTTGATGCGTGGCTTGTTCGAGTTTTGTCAGAGGAGTTGTACGAGGGTGTACAGCCAATGGGCGAAGATGGCGGCCACAAGTCCACCGACCGTATGCGAGAGGATGGCCTTGGAAGTCAACTCTCGATAGCCCAATGAATCGAGCATGGCTGTGTGTGTACTCAGGTATCCGCTCCAGCACATTCCGATGGCTGTGAACACGGCAATGGCATTGCCATCGATCCAACCTTCTTTAATGAAGCCTGGAACCAAGCCCAGTGCGGCCCCTACCGCTCCGAGAGCAGTGATGGGGAAGGCTACCAAGTGGGGATCGGTGAACCCGAAGAGCCAGCGGAACACAAAGTCGGCTTTATTGGCAAGCCAAGGCAGTAGCTCCACGCCTTGATAGGCTGCACCGGTGTAGGTGCCTTCTGCCGAGGTGCCGAATGTGAGTATCATAACCAAGCTGGAGATGACCAACACGCCCGGAATGATGGCTATTCCCACGTCCACTCCGGTGCGTCCGCCGTCGAGCAATGCATTGAGCACACGCAGGAAGAGGGTTTTTTCCTCCTCGTGTCGGGTCTCTTCGGCTTCGGTGGGGAGGTCGCACGCTTGTTCGTCGGCGTAATGTGGGTAGGATTTCACAATGAAGTATTGCATGAGTCGTGTGGAAACGATGCAGCCAACTGCGGCTCCGGCCAGCCCGATGAAGGCAGACGAAGCGTATCCTTGTCCCACCATGAAGACGATCACCAACAGCCCCATACCGAATGCGGTTCCGAAGTTGGTGAGCGAGATGAACTGATATTTCTTGAAATATGAAGAGAATCGTTTGTCTTGCGACAAAGAAATGATAGCCGGATTGTCCGAGAGGAAGGTCATAACCGCCCCCAGCGAGGCCACACCCGGCAGGTTGAACAGTGGTTTCATCAAGGGACGAAGGAGACGTTCAAGAAGGCTCACCACTCCAAATTCGACGAACAACTTTCCGATGGCTCCGGTGATGACGCAGATTCCCATGAGATAGAAGACGGTGTTCAGCAACAAATCGTGCGCTGTCTTCATAATGGTATTGAGCATATTGGGGACGCCCATCACCGAGCCGATGTAGGCAAAGAGTGAAAAGACGATGATGAGACAAGGAATGCCGCGAGGGATCCATCCGAACAGGTTTCGTTTCTGTGTTTTCATAGTAAAGTGTGTATGGTTTGATTAATGGGTGTTTCTTTTGGTGAGCGAAAGCAAATCGCCTTTCCAAGTCAGGCCCACATTGGCGATGAGTTGTTTGGGTAGTGTCGTACCCATGGGGTTTCCGTTCTTGCCCCAGGCATAGCAGCAGGTGGCGTGCAGTCTCACACTGTTGTCGCCTCGGTTCAGCGGATAGTATTCCAGCCCCATTCCTACCCGTGTCAGTTCGGTGCCGGGTAGCACGCAGTAGTCTCCCGACACGCCGGTGCGATTCAAATCGTAGGTCGTTTTCCCAAAGATGCGTAGCTTCTCGGAGGGTTGCCAACTGAGCTCGCCCATGATGGAATGATCGTGGAGCAAGTAGGGATGACCCGTTACGGCTCGGTTCATCCAATCGAGTTCCAAGGCGCAACTTCCAAATTCCAACCGATGCCCGAGGGCGATGTAGGAAACGAACTTCCCGGGAAGATACTCTTGCATATTCACCGAGTAAAGTGTGTTGAACCAGCCGTGGTTGCCGGTCCACAGAAGTCCGAAGGCATACATATCGTTTTCCTTGCTGTCGAAGGGGCTTTGTGTCAGTTGTAGCGTGAGTTTGTCCCGACCCGAGGGCAGTGTGTATTCGGCATTGATTCCCAATTCATAGCAAGGCACGTTGTTCCAATACTCCGATGCGAAATAGGCATCGATGGGTGCACGTTCGTATTCATAACCGCCGATGGCAACCACTACCTTTCCTCCCGAGAAGCTCCAACGGTCGGAGGCGCGGTAGGTGAGGTAGGCCCAGTCGGTGGCATCGAAGAAACGACGGCCGGTGTCTATGCGATTGAGTCGGTAGCGAAAGGCGTAGGAAAACGAACTGTTCAGTTCTCCCGCCATGCGCAGGTTGAGGTATTCTCCTTTGAATCCATTGTTGCTCTTGATGGCTCGGTTGTCCACTCGCTCGTGAGTGTAGTCCACACGTACTTCGCCTCTAAGCTGTAAAAGTTTGGAATCTTGTGCCACAACGGTTGTGGCCGATAAAGTCCCCAGCAGAAAGCCGAGGATGGCTGTGCTTCGCTTCATTAGGTATACGGTCTAAAAGGTTATTCGGTGGCAAAAGTATAGGTTTTTGAAGAGAAACAACCATGGAGCACCGAAAAAAGGCGCAAACACTGGCCAATTCAAGTGCCTGCACTTACCTCGCGAAGTGTAGGCACTTACCGACCAAAGTGTCTACACTTTCCGTCCAAAGTGTATGCACTTTGGTCGAGCGGTCTTTGCAATGTCTTTCGAAGAGACCGAATGTTCCTGCGGTGAGGTGTAAATGTTTGAAAATCGGTGTTTTGTTTTCCTGGCTTGCATCGAGCCTATGGGGCCTCCCGGAGCTTGGAGTTTGGCTTGATTCGAGTTGTTTGTTCATGCGTTGAGGGGCTGCAATTCGTTTGCTCAAGCGAGAGGGCGAACGTGCGGTTTTCGAGAAGTTGGAGTGGATTTTGTGTTAAAAAGAGAAGTTGAGAAAGTTTTGGTGGAAGATTGTGGGGAAATGTGGAGAAAAACCGTACTTTTACCCTCGTTTTATATAATAAGGTAAAAAGCAAACTTTAGACCGCTGTTTGAGTTGACAACCATGGCCAGATTCATCGGTAACATAGAAGCCAAAGTAGATGCCAAGGGCAGAATTTTCATTCCGGCCACCTTTCGCAAGCAAGTGGGCGAGGAGAACATTGTGCTGTGCAAAGATGTGTTTCAAGACTGCCTCACTCTTACACTCGAAACGGTGTGGAATGCCGAGCTGGACGAATTGAGAAGCCGGTTGAACAAGTGGAACAGTCTCCATCAAGCCGTGTTCCGTCAGTTTGTGAGCGATGTGGAGGTGCTCACGCCCGATTCCAACGGGCGCATCCTCATTCCGCGTCGCTACCTGCAACGTTGTGGCATTGAGAGCGAGGTGCGTTTCATAGGCGTCGACTGCAAAATTGAGCTATGGGCCAAGGAGCGAACAGAGACTCCTTTCTTGTCACCGACGGACTTCGGTCGAGCTTTGCAAGAAATCATGAACACTCCAAACGAAACACATGAAAGCTGAACAGACTTCCCCATCGCAGTCGGTCTACCACGTTCCGGTGCTGCTTGCAGCGAGTGTGGACGGCTTGAACATACGCCCCGATGGCATTTACGTGGACCTCACCTTCGGCGGTGGAGGGCATTCGCGCGAGATTCTTTCTCGTCTGGGCTCGAAGGGGCGGCTGCTTAGCTTCGATCAAGACGCCGACGCCGAGCGCAACGTTGTGGACGACGACCGGTTCACCTTTGTTCGCAGCAACTTTCGCTACCTACGCAACTTCTTGCGCTATCACGGCATTGAGCGTGTGGATGGCATACTGGCCGACTTGGGTGTGTCGTCCCGCCATTTCGACGACAGCGAGCGAGGTTTCTCGTTTCGGTTTGATGGTGCGTTGGATATGCGCATGAACAAGCGTGCCGGTCAAACGGCGGCCGATGTTGTCAACACAGCTTCGGAGGAGAGATTGGCCGATATATTCTATCTCTATGGGGAGCTGAAAAACAGCCGCAAGCTGGCCGCGGCCTTGGTGAAAGCGCGGGCGAGTGGGAAGATTGAAACCATCGGAGCGTTTCTCGAGGTGGTGAAGCCCTTTTTTGGTCGCGACCGGGAAAAGAAGGAGTTGGCCAAGGTGTTTCAAGCCTTGCGCATTGAGGTGAACAGCGAGTTGGACGCTCTGCGTGAGATGCTGGAGTCGGCTACGGAAGTCCTGACGGTTGGCGGACGTTTGTCGGTCATCACCTATCATTCGCTCGAAGACCGATTGGTGAAGAACCTATTGAAAACCGGCAATGTGGAGGGAAAGATACAAACCGACTTCTTTGGACGCACCTCGGCTCCTCTAAGACCTGTGAATAACAAAGTCATAGTGCCCGACGCCGACGAGCAGGCACGCAATCCGCGCTCGCGTAGTGCCAAGCTGCGTGTGGCCGAAAAGTTGTAGAACAAACACCGGAAAGAACGATGGCCGAAAAGAAAGAAACAACCCAAGAAAGCGGACGCAAGAACAGCGCAACCATTCGCAGTATCCTCACGGGTGACATCCTGGTAAACGACTTTCTGCGAAGACAATCCAAGCTGTTGATTATAGTTTTGCTCTTTATTGTCTTCCATATACACAGCCGATACACCGCTCAGCAGCAGTTGATAGAAATAGATAGGTTGAAAAAAGAACTGATCGACATCAAGTACGACGCCCTCACACGAAGCTCGGAATTGATGGAGAAGAGCCGACAATCGCGCATCGAGGAGTATGTGTCCCAAGAAGAAAGCCAGTTGCAAACCTCCACTCATCCGCCTTTCTTGATTGAATGAAGCATTGAGTGCGTAAAAAACGAAACAGAACCGTGGGAATTAAGAAAAGTATCACAACGCGCTATACAATCGTCTTTTTGCTCATCGCCTTGGTGGGCATAGCTGTTGTAGTCAAGGGAGGCCTTGTCATGTTTGCCGACCGCAGTTATTGGCAAGATGTGGCGGCTCGCTTTGTGAAAGAGAATGTGGTGGTGAAGCCGAACCGGGGCAATATCATTTCCTCGGACGGGAAACTCATGGCCAGTTCGTTGCCCGAATACAAATTGTATGTAGACTTTATGTCGGGTGAGCAAAATCCCAAGAAACGAGCCAAGGACCAAGCGCGCAGAGATTCGTTGCTTAAGGTTCATATGGATTCTATTTGCATGGGGTTGCATCGCATTTTCCCCGATCAAAGCGTGGCGTCTTTCAAGGCCCACCTGCGTAGAGGCAGGCAAGCGCAAAGCCGAAACTTCTTGCTGTATCCAAAAAGAGTTTCGTACATCCAATATAAAGAGGTGAAACAACTGCCCATGTTTCGTTTGGGTCAGTACCGAGGTGGTTTGAGGGGAGAGGCTTACAACAGGAGAAAGAAACCTTTCGGCTCGTTGGCCATGCGCACATTGGGAGATGTCTACGCCGATGCCACCAAAGGTGCCAAGAACGGAATAGAGCTGTCGTTCGATTCACTGCTCCGAGGTCAAGACGGTATCACCAGGCGACAAAAAGTGAAGAATAAGTATCTTAACATCGTGGAAAAGGCTCCTGTGGACGGGTATGACTTGATAACGACCATTGATGTAGGAATGCAGGACATCTGCGAGAAGGCGCTTCTCGACAAAATGAAGGAAATCGGCGCCTCGGTGGGTGTGGTGGTACTGATGGAAGTGGCTACGGGCGATGTAAAGGCCATCGTGAATATGACACGTGGCAGCGATGGCTTGTTTTATGAAATGCGAAACAATGCCATCAGCGATATGCTTGAACCGGGTTCGACCTTCAAGACCGCATCGATGATGGTGGCCTTGGAGGATGGCTATATCACCCCCGACTACGTGGTGGACACCGGAAATGGAGTGCGCATGATGCATGGTCGTCCCATGAAAGATCACAATTGGCACCGTGGCGGCTACGGACGACTCACGGCAACGGAAATCCTCGGTGTGTCGTCCAACATAGGTATCTCGACCATCATCGATACGTTCTACGGCAACAACCCCGAAAAGTTCGTGGACGGACTCAAGCGCATGAGCCTGCACGAAACCTTGGGTTTGCAAATAGCCGGAGAAGGTAAGCCCAACATCCGTGGGCCGAAAGAACGCTACTTCGCCAAAACCACCCTGCCGTGGATGAGCATCGGGTATGAAACCCAAGTGCCGCCTCTGAATATCCTTACCTTTTATAATGCCATAGCCAACAACGGTGTGAGCATCCGTCCTCGCTTCGTGACGGCTGCCATGAAGAATGGCGAGGTGGTGGAAGAGTTTCCTACGGAGGTGATCAACCCGAAGATATGTTCGGACAAGACGTTGGCTCAGATACGAGAGATTCTTAGAAAGGTTGTGAGCGAAGGCCTGGCCAAGCCGGCCGGAAGTAAGCAGTTTCAAGTGTCGGGGAAGACCGGAACCGCTCAGATTTCACAGGGTACGGCCGGATATAAAACCGGACGGACGAACTACTTGGTGAGCTTCTGTGGTTACTTCCCATCGGAGGCACCCAAATACAGCATGATTGTGTCGATACAAAAACCGGGTTTGCCCGCTTCGGGCGGTTTGATGGCGGGCAGTGTGTTTGGAAAGATTGCCGAACGTGTTTATGCCAAGGATCTTCATCTTCCGCTCTCGGCTGCCATGGATTCGGTGCGCGTGCTCATTCCCGATGTTAAAGCCGGGGAAGTGCAGGAAACTCGCCGTGTGCTCGAAGGCTTGAATATCGCCTTGAACGACCGTACCACGG
>JAXFUC010000079.1:0-19909 GCA_034176395.1 Bacteroides sp.
CAATGCCGGAGAAATAACCAACAAAGGTCTTGACTTGATGATTACCGCAGTGCCGGTGCAAACCAAGAACTTTTCATGGGGAATCAACCTCAACGGATCTCGCAACGTCAACCGCATCAAACGTGCCGGGCTCAGTGCCGATGAGGAAGACAAAGAAGAGTACAAACGATACCTCAACGGAACCGTCATTCTCAATGGGAACCCGATAGACGCTTTCTATTCCTACCGATTCACCGGCCTCAATGCCCATGGCTATCCCACATTCCACGGAACGGAAATTCAAGAAGGCGACACCCGCTCCATACTCCTGAACCGAGTACTTGAAAAGTCAGGAACACGTATGCCGTTAATGCAAGGTGGAATTGGACATAACTTCCGCTACAAAAACTGGTCGGTGAATCTATTCTTCACCTATAACTGGGGCAACAAGGTGCGACTCAACAAACTATATAGCGACCTTGGGCAGCGCACTCCCAATCCCAGAAACAATATGTCCGACGAGTTTGTGAATCGGTGGAGAAATCCGGGAGACGAGGCACGCACCAACATACCAGTACTCTCCAGTCTTCCGCTGGATGTCAATCCCGTCAGCCTGGGTGGATCCAACACCGTGAGGGTGACTTATGCAAAAAACTTGTGGGAGATGTACAATCATAGTAATATCCGGGTGGTAAGTGCCAACAACATCCGGCTACGTACCGCCTCGGTGACCTATCGCATTCCCACCGATTGGGTGAAGAGATACGGCATGAGCCATGCATCTGTCCGCTTGGAAGGAAACAATCTGTTCCTAATCAGTTCCAAAAAACTGAAGGGACAAGACCCCGATCAGCCCACACTCGGTTTGCGCTCCACCCCTCCACAACCTTCTTATTCACTCACAGTCAACCTGACACTCTAAACTCTGCACCTTATGAAACATCATAAAACACTCTGCAAAACACTTTTTGCGCTGCTTCTTATAGGGATGCTCGGTTCTTGTGGAAGCTTCTTGGAAGAAGTGTCAAACGATCAAATCGTTCCCAAATCAGTCGAAGATTACAGCCAATTGCTTTTCGGAGAGGCTTATGTACGCGACCTCTCCTCCAAGAGTATCCATACATTTTTGGACGTAATGACCGATGATGTGAAGTCCGACTTCAGGTCCAGAGGTTCAGGAGCAAATGCAACCCCTCAAGCCTATGGTTACTTCGCTTGGCAGAAGGAGCCCGAGATATCAATGACCGGTGCCGTAGCCACAGACCAGGCATGGTTCACTTATTACCGTATGATTCTTTTCGCCAACATCACACTGAATGAACTCGACAAGCTGATAGGCAAAGAAGAGGATCGAATCTACTTGAAAGGAGAATGCCATGCCATCCGCGCTTATGCCTACTTCATGTTGGTCAATCTTTATGCACAACCTTACGAACAGGCCACAGCTGCTTCTACTCCGGGGGTACCTATCAACAATCTAGTCTCAACGGAAGATGTCAAGATTCCAAGAGCCAAATTGTCCGAGAACTACGCCCTCATCATTGACAACCTCAATCAGGCCATCGAAGCTTTCAACGCCACACCGAAGAAAGCCGGTATTTTCCGATGGAACTTGCGTGCTACCGAGCTATTAGCCTCACGTGTACATCTGTATATGAAGGAGTATGACAAAGCCATCGAGCATGCGACCAAGCTATTGGAGCTTTCGCCCCAACTCTACAATCTGGAGCGTAAGAAGAAGGAAGATGCCAGCTCGGCTTTCCTCAATAGTCAAAATCCCGAAATCCTCTTCTCGTACGGAAGCTACTTCATTCCCTACTTCGCCGCCGGGGCACGAGCCGGCTTTCCCGTGTCCGATAACCTTATGGGGGCTTACAGCGCGGGCGACTGTCGTTACAACCTCAAAGACGGAGCTTTTATCAGGCGCATCGGCTTCTTTATCAGTAATCGTAAAATAGTTCCTTGCAAAAACGAAGATCCTGGAATCTCTCAAGTCTTTGGGTTTGCCTTGCGCACAGCCGAAGCCTATCTCAACAGAGCCGAAGCCTATGCTGAAAAGGGAGAGATCGCCCAAGCCATGGCCGACCTCAACACACTGCGCCGACATCGTTTCTTGGCTGCCAACTACCGAGAGCTGAACGCAGCGACGAAAGAAGAAGCCGTGGAACTGGTGCGCAAAGAACGTCGGCTCGAGTTATGTTTCGAGCAGCATCGCTGGTTCGATCTTCGCCGTTGGGATCGTCCCGAAATCACCCACGTCTTTATTGTCAACGACACTCCTCCTGCCACACAGACTTTTGTGCTTAAGAAAGACGATCCGGCCTACACACTTCCCATTCCCATTTCGGTGACCGAAAACGACTCTCAACTTGCAGATACAAATAATGAACGGCCGGACCGAGAGGCCATTTAATCCATCCTCCACTTATTGAGATTGTACAATATGAAACATACCTACTATTTATCCCTCTTGATGCTCCTCACATCGCTGGTCGCTTGCGAAAAAGAATCGCCCATCAAAGCCGAACCGGGTAAACCTCGTTTCGAGATCAAAGACAGCGATGACCCGGTAGATCACCGCATTTACGACCTTTATCAGAAAACCGGTGTCCAAATAGTCTACAAGTTCGACAAGAGAGATTACCTCTGGAACCTCGGAGCATACACATCGAATATCCCTTTCGATTCGTTGGTCTACACCACAAATCGCGAAGATCTCTCCGCCGGGCTCGACTACTTGGACGAGGCATTGCTGAGTCATTATTCCGATGCTTTCAAAACCAAGTATTTCCCTCTTCGCTTATTCTTAGCCGATTCTTTGAAGAACACCGTCCACGATGAACTCATAGAAGCCACCGTAGGTAGAGACTATTTACTCATCGGGAACATCAATGCCAAAGTCATTCGCTCAAGCGATGCACAATCCAAGGCTACCAAACGCGGAATTCTCAATGCCCTACTGTGGCGTTTTATACACAACAACACTCTTATCGAGATACCCGAGGAGTTTTTCGTCCCCAGCAAAGACTACTACTCGGTTTTTCTTAAAGACGAGATTAAAAAAACGGATCCCCGCGAATATGGGTTCTTGGCTTTCGGCGAGTACAACACTCCTACTCCCGAGGAAGACGTGCAGTTCTTTGTCGACTTCATCACCCGATCCAACCGTGAAGAACGAGAAGCCACACTGAACAATTACGGACTCGTGCGATCCAAGTTTCAAATCCTAACCTCCTTCCTCAAGAAGGAATACAATGTGGATCTTGAAAAGATAGGCGACACGACACAGCCGTAAGGGCGCATAAACCCCAGATGTATAATGCAAACCTCCCTCCCTTCCGCACTGTCGACGCGAAAGGGAGGGAGTTTTTTTATCACCGCACCCATCCCGATGCAACGGAGAGCATACAAACCCATCATAAATAAACATGGGGCTGCATCCTTACGACGCAGCCCCACATATCTTTAGGTTAGGAGAAGGAGTTTATTCCTCTGCTCCCCAATTAGTCTTCGCCAAACGCTTGTAGCTATTGTAGCGCCACTTCGCATTCTCCTCGGCGGCTTGGAAGAGTTCGGCAGCCTCAGCGGGGAATTGCTTCAACATAGAAGAGTAGCGCACTTCGCCCTTAAGGAAGTTTTGGAACTCGCCCCAATTGGGTTCTTTGCTATCGAGCTGGAAGGGATTCTTGCCTTCGGCTTCCAACGCAGGGTTGTAACGCCACAAGTGCCAGTATCCACATGCCACAGCCTTTTCTTCTTCCTCTTGGCTCTTGCCCATACCGGCTTTCAAACCGTGGTTGATACAAGGAGCGTAGGCAATGATGAGCGACGGACCGGGATAGGCCTCGGCTTCGCGAATGGCCTTGAGGGTTTGAGCTTGGTCGGCTCCCATAGCGATTTGAGCCACATAAACGTAACCGTAAGTGGTGGCCATGAGTCCGAGGTCTTTTTTACGCACTCGCTTACCGGCAGCGGCAAACTTAGCAATGGCACCCACGGGGGTAGACTTGGACGATTGTCCGCCGGTGTTGGAGTAAACCTCGGTGTCGAGTACCAAGATATTCACATCCTTACCCGATGCAATCACGTGGTCGAGACCACCGTAACCGATGTCGTAAGAAGCTCCGTCACCACCGATAATCCACTGGCTGCGCTTCACGAGATACTGAGTCAATCCTTTCAACTCTTTGCAAACCGGACACTGAGCCACGGCAATGCCTTCGTCGATGATGGCTTCCAACTGCGGTGCCAGTTCCTTAGTCTTGTCGGCATCGAACATATTGTCGATCCATTGTTGCATCAGTTCTTTGGCTTGAGCAGGTGTGTGTTCGTTCTCAATGGCTTGTTTGAAGAGACGTACGATGCGTTCGCGCATCTTTTCGTTGGCCAATTCCATACCCAAGCCGAATTCGCAGAAGTCTTCGAACAAGGAATTTGCCCACGCCGGACCATGTCCGTCTTCGTTGGTTGTGTAGGGAGTAGAAGGCACAGAACCCGAGTAGATCGAAGAACATCCCGTGGCATTGGCCACCATTTCGCGATCGCCAAACAGCTGGGTGATGAGCTTCACATAAGGAGTTTCACCGCAACCGGCACAAGCTCCGGAGAATTCAAACAAAGGAGTGGCAAACTGTGAGTTCTTCACATTGGCCTTGATGTCTACCAAGTGCTGCTTGGTCTTCACCGTAGAGGCGCAGTAATCCCAGTTCTTCACCTGCTTGAGTTGCGTTTCGAGCGGTTGCATCGTGAGGGCTTTTTCTCCCTTCTTACCGGGGCAAACGTCAGCGCAGTTTCCGCAGCCCAAGCAGTCGAGTACATTCACTTGAATTCGGAAGTTCATGCCATCGAACATCTTGCCCACGGCCTTTTGCTGCTCGAACTCGGCACCCTTCTGTTCGTCGGCATCGAGCACGAACGGACGGATGGAAGCGTGAGGACAAACGTAGGCACATTTGTTACACTGGATACAGTTATCCACATTCCATTCGGGAACAAAAGCTGCTACGCCACGCTTCTCGTAAGCTGCTGTTCCTTGATCCCAAGTTCCATCTTCGTGACCTTTGAAAGCCGATACGGGAAGCAAGTCGCCATCTTGAGCGTTGATGGGGCGCACCACTTCGTTGATGAATGCAGGGTCGTTGTTGGGAGCCTTCGCATCGTCGGCCAAGTTAGCCCACTCGGGGTCTACGGTCAATTGGTGATACTCTCCTCCGCGGTCAACGGCAGCATAGTTCTTGTTCACCACATCTTCGCCTTTCTTGCCATACGACTTCACGATGAACTTCTTCATCTCTTCCACCGCCAAGTCTACGGGGATGACATTCGTAATACGGAAGAATGCCGACTGCAAAATGGTATTGGTGCGGTTGCCCAATCCTATCTCACGAGCAATTTTGGTGGCATTGATGTAGTAAACCGTAATGTTGTTCTTGGCAAAGTAGCGTTTCACACGAGCGGGCAAGTGCTTGGCCAACTCGTCGCCTTCCCAGATAGTGTTGAGCAAGAACAAGCCGTTCTTTCTCAAACCGCGTGTCACGTCGTACATATTAAGGTATGCCTGCACGTGACAAGCCACGAAGTTGGGCGTGTTTACCAAGTAAGTGGAGCGAATGGGGTGATCTCCGAAACGGAGGTGCGAGCAAGTGAATCCTCCCGACTTCTTGGAGTCGTAAGAGAAGTAGGCCTGACAGTATTTGTCCGTATTGTCACCGATAATCTTGATAGAGTTCTTGTTGGCACCAACCGTACCGTCTGCACCCAGTCCGTAGAATTTGGCCTCGAACATACCTTCTCCACCCAGTGCAATCTCTTCCTTTTGGGGAAGTGATGTGAACGTCACATCATCGACGATACCGACGGTGAAACGATTCTTGGGCATGGGCAAAGCCAAGTTTTCAAACACCGACATGATTTGAGCCGGAGTGGTGTCTTTGGAGCTGAGTCCATAACGTCCGCCTACGATAACGGGGGCATTCTCGGCACCGTAGAAGCAGTCTTTCACGTCCAAGTACAAGGGTTCGCCTACGGCTCCCGGCTCTTTCGTGCGATCGAGCACGGCAATGCGTTTAGCCGTCTTGGGCACAGCGGCCAAGAAGTGTTTGGCCGAGAAAGGACGATATAGGTGCACTGCCACCAAACCTACCTTTTCGCCTTGTTCCATTAAGTGGTCGATGGCTTCGCGAGCGGCCTCTGTCACCGAACCCATGGCAATGATTACACGTTCGGCATCTTCTGCACCATAGTAGTTGAACAAACCGTAGTTGCGACCGGTGAGCTTGTTGATCTCCTTCATGTATTCCTCCACAATGGCAGGAACTGCTTCGTAGTAGCTGTTGCTCGATTCGCGGTGTTGGAAGAAAGCGTCGGGGTTTTCGGCCATACCACGAGCCACAGGCTTCATGGGATTCAAAGCACGAGCACGGAAATCGGCCAAGGCTTGCTGGTCGATGAGCGGTGCCAAGTCTTCGTTCTCCAACACTTCGATTTTCTGAATTTCGTGTGAGGTGCGGAAACCATCGAAGAAGTTCACAAAAGGCACACGCGATTTGAGTGTAGACAAATGGGCCACACCGGCCAAGTCCATTACTTCTTGCACCGAGCCCTCGGCCAACATGGCAAAACCGGTTTGACGAGCAGCCATCACGTCTTGGTGGTCACCGAAGATAGAAAGGGCATGCGAGGCAATGGTACGAGCCGAAACGTGGAATACGCAAGGCAGCAATTCACCGGCAATCTTGTACATATTGGGAATCATCAGCAGCAATCCCTGTGACGCTGTGTAGGTAGATGTCAGCGCACCGGCCTGCAACGAGCCGTGTACGGCCCCTGCCGCACCGCCTTCGGACTGCATTTCTTGCACCAAAACCGTTTCGCCGAAGATGTTCTTGCGGCCTGCTGCCGACCATTCGTCCACGTACTCCGCCATCGTGGACGAAGGAGTGATGGGGTAAATGGCAGCCACTTCGGAGAACATATACGAGATATGTGCTGCGGCTTGGTTACCATCGCAAGTAATAAATTTCTTACGTTTAGTCATAATCGTCAATTATTTAAGTAAATAAACATGTATATATCAGTGTTTCAACAAAGATAGGTCAATACAGAAAACCGAATAGCCACAGCGGTATCTCCGCTCCGTTGCCATGCTCTATGCGTGGGTTCACCGGAATCACTCCCGAAGCCTTGCGCATTCGCACACCTTCTCCACACAGTCTGAATTTGTGGTTGCCATCGACCACAAAGGTACTGCCTTTATCGCCTTTGCACACCACATGGTCTTTCCACAAGGCGTTGGCAAAGAAGGTTTCAAACACATCCTGCTCGTTCACCGGAAGGGGCAAGAACGAGTAAATCAGATTGGAGTTGTGCATCATCACCCCCGACGGTTTCTTGGGAAACTCTTCGCCCGGTGGGTAGATGAGGTTGATGAGCCGAGCATCGGCCAAACATTTGATATAGTTCATCACCGTGGCCCGTGAGGTTTCGATCTCTGTGGCCAGCTGACTCACATTGGGGCTCTTGGTGCCATTCACCGCCAACAGATAGAGCAATTTCTTGAGTTTGGGCAGATACTTCAGTTCGATTTGCTTGATGAGCAAGATGTCTATTTCGAGCATCATGTTCATGGTCTTGAGCAGATTCTCCGAGAAATTTCGCTTTTCCAAAAAGAAAGGGTAAAACCCATGATGCAGGTAGCTGTGAAACAGGTCTTGCACGCTGAGTGTCTTCAACACCGATTGGGCAATCGCTGCGTGATTCGACAACACTTCCTCCAATTTGTAGATGGGGTATTCGTTTCCGGTTTGCAACTGCAAGAATTCTCTGAACGAGAATCCACGCAGATTGTAGCTCTTCACAATAGGATTCAGCTCGGGATTCTCCTCTTTCAACCTCATGACCGAGGAGCCGGTGAACACGATCTTCAAGCCGGGATATTGTTCGTAACAGGTGCGAAGCTCCGAACTCCAATGAGGATATTTATAAACCTGGTCTATCAACAACACTTTGCCCCCACGCTTATAAAACTCGCCGGCAAAGTCGACCAACCGATTGCCCGAGAAATGGAAATTGTTCATATTGACAAACAGACACGAACGGTCTGTACCGTATTTCTCCTTGGCATACTGCAACAAGAACGTGGTTTTGCCCACACCGCGCGTACCCTTGATACCGATAAGACGATTGTCCCAATCTATCTCATCCATCAAGGCTCTACGAAGTGCGGGATTCGTATGCTCCACGAGGTATGTATGCGTGCGGTGAAACGACTCCATTTGTCTACTTCAAATTTGCGAGGGCAAATATAGGTCATTTTTCAGCATTTGCAAAGTAGAGATTACAAATGCTCCAAAAAAGAATCATCTCCTCCCCGCTACTCGAACACGAACCGTTCTCTTTTCGGCACAACACGTGTGACAAGCCCGCCCACATGGCCCGACTGGGCAACAATAAACGACTCCGTTCGTCGAGTCACCTCGCCTTCGTCCTATCCTTTCGGTCACCGAGAATCAAGGGCAAGCACTCTCCCGAGAAAGCACAAACACTTCCCGAGCAAAGTGCAAACACTTTCGCGACCAAACCACAAGCACTTTGCGACCAAACCACAAACACTTTGCAAACGAAGTGCAGACACTTCCCGAGTCAAATGCAAACATTTCCGTAGGCAAACGGCAAACGCCCCCTCCTTTTTCGCATACATCCCCCGCACTCACCCCTTTCATATGTGCACACATTTCTCTATCTTTGTCCCCTTAAAAGCATACAACAAACACATTGCAACCATTCATTTATGAAGCATATTCGCAACTTCTGCATCATTGCCCACATTGACCACGGAAAGTCTACATTGGCCGACCGCTTGCTGGAGTTTACCAAAACCATTCAGGTCACCACAGGGCAAATGCTCGACGACATGGATCTGGAAAAGGAACGTGGCATCACCATCAAGAGCCACGCCATACAGATGGAATACCTGTGGAAGGGCGAAAAATACGTACTCAACCTCATCGACACCCCGGGACACGTGGATTTCTCCTACGAAGTGTCGCGCTCCATTGCCGCCTGCGAGGGTGCTTTGCTCATCGTCGACGCCTCGCAAGGGGTGCAGGCACAAACCATTTCCAACCTCTATATGGCCATTGAGCACGATTTGGAGATAATCCCCATCATCAACAAATGCGACATGGCCAGTGCCATGCCCGAAGAGGTGGAAGATGAAATCGTGGAGCTACTGGGCTGCAAGCGAGAAGAAATCATCCGTGCATCGGGCAAAACGGGCATGGGAGTAGAAGAGATTCTGGCCGCGGTCATCGAACGCATCCCCCACCCCAAGGGCGACGAGGAAGCTCCGCTCCAAGCCTTGATTTTCGACTCGGTGTTCAACTCCTTCCGAGGCATCATCGCCTACTTCAAGATTGAGAATGGAATCATCCGCACGGGCGACAAGGTGAAGTTCTTCAACACAGGCAAAGAGTATGACGCCGACGAAATAGGTGTACTCAAAATGGATATGGTGCCACGCCAAGAGCTAAGGACCGGCGACGTGGGCTACATCATTTCGGGCATCAAGACTTCGAAGGAAGTAAAAGTGGGCGATACCATCACCCACATAGCACGCCCTTGTGCCGCCGCCATCGATGGCTTCGAGGAAGTCAAGCCCATGGTGTTCGCAGGTCTATATCCCATCGAAGCCGAGGATTTCGAAGACCTTCGAGCCTCGTTGGAAAAGCTCCAGCTCAATGACGCTTCGCTCACCTTCCAGCCCGAGTCCTCACTGGCCTTGGGATTTGGCTTTCGCTGCGGATTCTTGGGCTTGCTACACATGGAGATTGTACAAGAACGTCTGGATCGAGAGTTCGACATGAACGTCATCACCACCGTACCCAACGTGTCCTACCTCATTCACGACAAGCAAGGAGGTGTAAAGGAAGTACACAACCCCGGAGGAATGCCCGATCCCACACTCATCGACCACATCGAAGAACCCTATATCAAATCCTCGGTAATCACCACCACCGACTACATTGGCCCCATAATGAGCCTTTGCTTGGGCAAGCGTGGCGAGTTGGTGAAACAGGAATACATATCGGGCAACCGAGTGGAACTGCATTACAATATGCCCTTGGGAGAAATCGTAATCGACTTCTACGACAAGCTCAAAAGCATATCCAAAGGGTATGCCTCGTTCGACTATCACATGGACGGATTCCGACCCTCGAAACTGGTGAAGCTGGACATCCTGCTCAACGGCGAGTCGGTCGATGCCCTATCTACCCTCACCCACTTCGACAATGCCTACGACATGGGGCGTCGGATGTGCGAGAAACTCAAGGAACTCATCCCTCGCCAACAATTCGAGATAGCCATCCAAGCCGCCATCGGTTCGAAGATCATAGCTCGCGAAACCATCAAAGCCGTGCGAAAAGACGTGACCGCCAAATGTTACGGTGGCGACGTGAGCCGTAAGCGCAAGCTCCTCGAAAAACAAAAGAAGGGAAAGAAACGCATGAAACAAATAGGAAACGTGGAGGTTCCGCAAAAGGCTTTCTTGGCAGTGTTGAAGCTCGACTGATCCTACACCCCATACCAACGAGGGAATCCCCGTTGCTTCGCAACCCAACGGGGAGGCTCTCGCCACTCGGCAGCCCTGCCCCTCGCACGCTGTCCACAGTCTATGAAAAACTCAATACTAATCGGTTGTGACGCTAATACTACATTGCTCTATGATCAACTTACGTACGGTGAAAAGCTTTGCATCGCTCAATATCACGGCGAGTATACTACTCTTCGTGGCTGCGATTGCCGCTTCCATCATTGCCAACTCTGCACTTGCCCCGGTATACCAGGACTTCCTCCAGCAGGAACTTCATTTGCGCATCGGTGACTTCAACCTTCTATCGCACGGAGGGCATAACCTCAAGATGATAGAATTTATCAACGACGGATTGATGGCCATCTTCTTCCTCATGGTGGGGCTGGAGATCAAACGCGAACTTTTGGTGGGCGAGCTGTCTTCACCCCGCAAAGCCTTGCTGCCATTCATTGCCGCCTGTGGCGGAATGTTAGTGCCCGTCTTGGTCTATTCCCTCATTTCGCCTCCCGGCACCGATGGGAATGCGGGCTTGGCCATTCCCATGGCCACCGACATAGCCTTCTCGTTGGGCGTGCTCAGCCTACTGGGCAATCGGGTTCCTTTGGCACTGAAGATTTTCCTCACAGCCTTTGCCGTGGTCGATGATATAGGCGGAATCTTGGTCATCGCCTTCTTCTACTCCTCACATGTATCTTACGGCTACCTTCTCATTGCGGCTCTACTCTACGTTTTGCTGTACTTCATCGGCCGACACATCACCACTCGCAAACTGCCTGTCATCATTTTGGGTACCATCATTTGGTATCTCTTCCTTCAATCGGGCATACACAGCACCATCTCGGGTGTGATATTGGCTTTTGTCATTCCGGCCAAACCGCGCTTGAATGTGGGTAAATACATCGAGCGCATCCGAGAAATCATCTCTACCTTTCCGAATATGGGTTCCGAATCCATTGTGCTTAGCAACGAGCAAATAGGACGTTTGAAGCAGGTAGAATCGGCATCGGACCATGTCATCAGTCCGCTTCAATCGCTCGAAGACAACCTTCACGGGGTGGTCAACTTCCTCATTCTGCCGCTCTTTGCCTTTGTCAACGCCGGAGTAGTCATCGGTGGAGGCGATGCGCCTTTGATCGGAGCAGTCAGCATGGCTGTGGCCACCGGTTTGATTGTGGGTAAATTCGTCGGTATCTTCTCGTTCACATGGCTGGCTGTGAAGTTGAATATCACCCCCATGCCCGTAGGAATTACGTGGAAGAACCTTTGCGGTGTGGCCTTGTTGGGAGGCATCGGGTTCACCGTATCTTTGTTCATCGCCGACCTTTCGTTTGCTAAGCAATTCCCGGCCTTGCTCAACCAAGCCAAGTTCGGCGTGCTGGTGGGCTCCATTTTGGCAGGATTGCTGGGTTATTTCATTCTACACCTGGTGTTGAAGAAGGAAAAGTAGCCGAACTACTTCGCTATTCAAACAAAAAGCACCGCCCCTCAAGGCGGTGCTTTTTGTTTGAATAGTTCAAGCCCGACGAAGGGCACACGGCTCGTTCCATAGGGCGATGTTCCGAGCGATCGGCTCCAATCGATAAGCCCCTCGCAAACAATCGGCATCCATCAATCGGCCAAGCGACGTATCTCGCGAAAATACTCGATGAGCTCCCGATAGCTTTCGGTGGTGCGAACGTCGAACCGTAGCCAAAGGTCGCCCATGAGGGCAGCACCTCCGAAGCCCAAATCTTTCACCTCCAGTATGCGGTCGGCGGTGATGCCTCCCAAAGCCACCACATTCGAGTCTATGATGCGATCGCGCTGAGCCCGGCGTAAATCCTCGGGCAGAAAGGGTGAAATGCCGCCTGCCTGCGAAATGCTATCGTAGACCGGATGAAGAAACACGTAGTCGTGCAGGGGTTTCTGCTTCTTCACCTCCTCGAGCGAACGACAAGTACAACTGACGTGCCCGTAGTGATCGTGGGGCTCGCTCGGGTTATGTGCGTTGAGGTGAACACCTTTTAGTCCGAACTCCTCTTTCAAATAAAAGTGCTCGTGGATGACAATGCGAGAATGAAACTTCTTGGGAATAAGCGTGAGCAGCCGTTCGGCAAACATAGCGGGTGTTTGAGGCTTTCGCAAATGAAGCACATCCAAGCCCTCTTCAAACAGTGCAGTAAGAATCTTATCTTCCTCGACAAAGAATGTCGGCATGGTGACTACCATCAATTTCATCGGTCGTAACATAGATTTGATTGCCGACAAATATACAAAGAAGAGACCGAGAATAGCCAATGTCCATCTCCTTTCTTCGTTGAGAATCAGCGAAACGCCTCTTGTCCCGAGGAGTGAAACAGTTCCGTACCAACCTTATCAAAAGCCCGATGGAAGCCAACTTTCGACAAGCAAGCAGATGACGAAAGTCACTCTCCAAAGACAACTATCGCTCTCCGCATTTCTCACAAAAAATGGCCAGAAAGGAAGTCGCCCCACCGACGATGCGTTGTCTCCAAGGTGGGACACTCACCGACATTGCTTCAGGTTCGGATGTAAGAGCAGGATCGACAGCCACCCACAGCCGTTTGCCGGATAAAATCCAAAGGGATTGCGCACAAGAAAAGCGTCTGTACACAATCGAGGATTTGCACAGACGCTTGTAAAAGGATGTACTTCAGCTTGTCGACAGCAGAGCTTAGTCGAACAAACTTCTGAACTTCTTGAATATCTTTTCCTTGACCGAGGCACCGGGACGGAAGTTTTCCGAGCCTTCGAGCTTTTCGAGAGCGGATTTTTCGTCCTTGGTCAACGTTTCGGGCACATAAACACTTATGTTCACCAGCAAATCGCCCGTGCCATAGCCATTGACTTGAGGCAAGCCCTTGCCTCGCAGGCGAAGCACCTTGCCCGGCTGAGTGCCCGAGTCGATTTTTACTTTCACCTTACCATCGATGGTGGGTATCTCCACCGTTCCTCCGAGGGCAGCAGTGGGGAAACTTAGCAATAGGTTGTAAACAAGATCGTTTTCGTCGCGTATCAGCTCGGGATGAGTTTCTTCTTCCACAAGAATCAGCAAGTCGCCGGGCACTCCGTTCAGCTTACCTGCATTACCTTTGCCGCTCATGGACAACTGCATGCCTTCGGCCACGCCTGCCGGTATCTGAACAGTCACCAGTTCTTCTCCATAGACAATGCCGTCGCCACCACACTCTTTACATTTGTTTTTGATAACCTTTCCGCTGCCTTCGCACGTATGACAAGTGGCCTGCGTTTGCATGGTTCCGAGGATGGTTTGCTGATTGCGAATCACCGTTCCACTACCGCCACACGTTGGGCAAGTCTCCACCCCTCCATCGCCTTCTGCTCCGCTGCCGTGACAGTGGTTACAAGGAACATATTTCTTGAGTTTGAATTTCTTCTCGACTCCGGTGGATACTTCCTTCAGCGACAATTTGACCTTCACCCGCAGGTCGCTGCCACGGAACCGCCGTTGGCGTGCACCGCCATAACCGCCGAAGCCTCCGCTGAATCCTCCCCGTCCGCCGAATATATCGCCAAACATGGAGAAGATGTCGTCCATCGACATATTGCCACCGAACCCGCCAAACGGCCCGCCGTTGCCCGCTGCGCCACCGAGGCCGGCATGGCCAAACTGGTCGTATCGAGCCTTCTTATCGGGATTGCTCAGCACCTCGTAGGCCTCGGCTGCCTCCTTAAATTTCTCCTCGGCTTCTTTGTCGCCCGGGTTTTTATCGGGGTGATACTGAATGGCTTTCTTGCGATAGGCCTTCTTTATCTCGTCTGCCGAAGCCGTCTTGGCGACCTCGAGCACTTCATAATAATCACGTTTTGTAGCCATGCGTTATTCTCCCACCACCACCTTGGCGTGGCGGATCACTTTATCGTTCAACATATATCCCGTTTGCACACAATCCAAGATTTTGCCTTTCAGCTCCTCGGCAGGGGCAGGCACCACGGCAATGGCCTCGTGATAGTCGGTGTCCAACGGCAGTTCCTTAGTTTGAATGGGCTTCACGCCGTTCTGCTCCAAGGTAGTCATGAGCTTGCCGAAGATGAGTTCCACACCTTCGCGCACGGCTGTCACATCCTCGGCCTTCTGCATGGTGGCGATGGCACGTTCCAAATCGTCGATGATGGGCAGCAGGCTACCGATGGTTTTCTCTGCTCCGTTCAGGATGAGCTCGGCCTTCTCCTTCAAGGTGCGTTTGCGGTAATTATCGAATTCGGCCGACAAGCGCAAATACTTATCCTTCTCTTCCTCCAAGGCCGTTTCCAGCTCGGCCAAGCGGCGAGCAGCCTCTTCCTCGGGGGTAAGCGGAGCGGCGGTTTCCTCAGCAGCCGGCGTTTCGGGGCTAACGGCCTCTTCGGCCACTTCGTTCTTCACTTGCTCTTCGTCGGTAGAATGGTTGGTTGGTTTCATATCTATACGGTGATTGTTTTATTGTTTCGGTCGTCCGGTTCGGACACTGCTGCCCAAGCAAAAACTTTGCCAATTTGTCACGCTTGCTATAAAAAGGAGATTCATGGGGTGTTTTATGCCAGTTTGTCACCTCGTTCTCGCTTCTTTTCGGCTAAAATGTCTACCTTTGTCGACCCAAACAAGGAAGCCTTGCGCAGCGGGCAACTCTGCTTCGGCAGCTTCCCACACCTGCTTCACCGGCCAAGCGTAGACACGCCGCAAACCAAGTGCAAACACTTTGCGGACAAAGTGCAGGCACTTTGCAGACGAAGTATAGGCACTTTGCGGACGAAGTGCGGACACTTTGCGGATGAAGTGCAAACACCCGATGAGATAGACATTGATAAATGGCGCAGCAACGCATAACACTTTAGAATAAGAAACGAGCATGATCACAGTATCCAACCTCTCGGTGCAGTTCGGCAAGAGAGTACTTTTCAACGATGTAAACCTCAAGTTCACCGGCGGCAATTGCTACGGCATCATCGGTGCCAACGGTGCCGGAAAGTCGACCTTTCTGCGCACCATCTGCGGCGACCTCGACCCCACCACGGGAAGCATTACCTTGGGGCCGGGAGAACGCCTGTCGGTATTGAGCCAAGACCACTTCAAATGGGACGCCCATACGGTGATGGACACCGTGATGATGGGCCACACCGTGTTGTGGGACATCATGAAACAGCGAGAAGAGCTCTACGCCAAAGCCGATTTCAGCGACGAAGACGGAATCAAAGTGTCCGAGCTGGAAGAGAAATTTGCCGAGCTGGACGGATGGAATGCCGAAAGCGACGCGGCCACACTGCTCAGCGGGCTGGGCGTGAAAGAAGACAAGCACTATGTGCTCATGGGCGAGCTGAGCGGTAAGGAAAAAGTGCGTGTCATGCTGGCACAAGCCCTCTATGGCAACCCCGACAACCTCTTGCTGGACGAACCCACCAACGATCTGGACATGGAAACGGTGACTTGGCTCGAGGAATACCTGGCCAACTTTGAACATACGGTGCTGGTGGTGAGCCACGACCGCCACTTCCTCGACTCGGTTTGTACGCATACGGTCGACATAGACTATGGCAAGATCAATCTGTTTGCAGGCAATTACAGTTTCTGGTATCAATCGAGTCAGCTCGCGCTGCGCCAGCAACAGAACCAAAAGGCCAAAGCCGAGGAGAAGCGCAAGGAGCTCGAAGAATTCATTCGCCGCTTCAGTGCCAACGTGGCCAAGAGCAAGCAAACCACCAGCCGCAAAAAGATGCTCGAGAAGCTCAATGTGGAGGAAATCAAACCCTCCTCGCGCAAGTATCCCGGCATCATATTCACCCCCGACCGCGAACCCGGCAATCAGATTTTGGAGGTGGCCGGATTGAGCAAGACCACCGAAGAAGGCACCGTCTTGTTCCGGGATGTCAACTTCAATGTGGAGAAGGGCGACAAGATTGTCTTCCTATCGCGCAACCCCCGAGCCATGACCGCCTTGTTCGAAATCATCAACGGCGAGATGCGACCCGACGAAGGTCACTACAATTGGGGCGTAACCATCACCTCGGCCTACCTGCCACTGGACAACACAGCCTTCTTCAACACCGACCTCAACCTCGTGGATTGGCTGAGCCAATATGGCGAGGGCAACGAAGTGTATATGAAGAGTTTCTTGGGTCGCATGCTATTCTCGGGCGAAGAGGTGTTGAAGAAAGTCAGCGTGCTGTCGGGAGGCGAAAAAATGCGTTGCATGATTGCACGCATGCAGCTGCGCAATGCCAACTGCCTCGTCCTCGACACTCCCACCAATCACCTCGACTTGGAGTCGATTCAAGCGTTCAACAATAACTTGAAAACCTATAAAGGCAACATTCTGTTTTCCTCGCACGACCACGAGTTCATACAAACCGTTGCCAACCGCATCATAGAACTTACACCCAATGGCATCATCGACAAGATGATGGAGTATGACGAATACATCGCCTCGGATCACATCAAAGAGCTTCGTGCCAAGATGTACGGCGATTGATAGGCATGATTCGTGGACGAGGCAAGCAACTGCCCGTCGCATCCTACCGCTAAGGAGGCACCGGACTGCGTTCGGCAGCCTCCTTAACGTTTTTCCATAGGTCGACGACCGGCGCGCAGCATGCCACAAGACATCGCGTCCATTCCTTGCGCACACACCTCACAATCCTTGTACCCGAAGAAAGTTACGAACGAGAAATCTCTTTCCACTCACAATGCCTTCGGACAACGAGCGGAGTTTCGTACCTTTGCAAGAATCATCCACGTTGGCTTTACAAGACGGAAATAACTATGCCACATTCCTCGTTTCAATTCAAGCAATTCACCGTTTGGCACGACCGCTGCGCCATGAAAGTGGGCACCGACGGCGTACTCTTGGGAGCTTGGGTCGACGTACAAAATGTACACACCGTACTCGACATCGGTACGGGTAGCGGATTGGTAGCACTGATGCTTGCCCAGCGATGTGCAAAGGATACTCGTATCATCGGGGTGGAGATCGACCCCGAAGCCGCCGCACAAGCCAAAGAAAATGTCGAACGCTCCCCTTGGCCACAACAGATAGATATTGTACAAGCTGACTTTCGCCACCACACGTTTGATTCGTCCTTCGATCTCATTGTGTCCAACCCTCCCTATTTCCACGAAGCTCTTGTCTGCCCCAACGCCCAACGCCGACTGGCCCGACACACCGATACCCTGACCTACGACGAATTGCTTGTCGGAGCCACCGCCTTACTGTCGCCCCGCGGACGACTCTGTCTCATCCTGCCGAGTGAGGCTTCTGCCCTCGTGGAACAAAAAGCACAAACACAAGGATTGCACACATTGCATCGGACGCACATCCTCACCAAACCCGGTGAAGCTCCCAAGCGAACCATCTTGTCTTTCTCTCTCGAGTTCGCACCCACCCAAGAATCAATTCTTCCCATCAGAAACACTCAAAACGAGCATAGTAGTTTGTACATTGATTTGACCAAGAACTATTACCTAAACATCGGATAATTTAGAAACCTAAGCAACGCATACCGAAATCCATTTTGGGAAACTTCATCTACAAAACAAGCGAATACAACCACTTCAAACAGACTTTTTAGGAAACTTTACTCGAAAACAAAGGGAAGAAATATCATATAAATAGAAACCTTCAGATTCTAAATTAAGAAAGAGCTCCCAAAAACAACAGAAAAAAGATACGGATATCATACCACTGCACTACCTTTGCATCGGTCCCTAACACACCGTTATACATCATTTATTTTTTAGGTAAAAGCAACCGCTATGAACTACGCCGAAATCTGTATCATCAAGCGCGACGGCAAGAAGGAAGACTTCTCCATCAGCAAAATCAAGAATGCCATCGGAAAAGCATTTAACGCTTGTGGTCTTCACGACGAACAAAGCACAATCGCCAACATCACCATGAACGTGATCAATCGGTTTACTTCACCCACCATCACTGTGGAGGAGATTCAGGATTTGGTGGAGAAAGAGCTGATGAGTGTCCGTCCCGAAGTGGCCAAACGCTACATTATCTACCGTGAGTGGAGAAACTCCGAACGGGAAAAGAAGACACAGATGAAGCACATCATGGACGGAATCGTTGCCATCGACAAGAACGATATCAACCTGAGCAATGCCAATATGAGCAGTCACACGCCTGCCGGACAGATGATGACCTTTGCATCTGAGGTGACAAAAGACTACACCTATAAATACCTGCTTCCGAAGAAATTTGCCGAAGCACATTTGCTTGGCGACATACATATCCACGATTTGGACTACTACCCCACGAAGACAACAACCTGCATCCAGTATGACATGGACGATCTCTTCGAGCGTGGTTTCCGAACCAAGAACGGTAGCATCCGTACCCCTCAAAGTATACAAAGCTATGCAACCTTGGCCACCATCGTGTTTCAAACCAATCAGAACGAACAACACGGCGGTCAAGCCATTCCGGCCTTCGACTTCTTCATGGCCAAAGGGGTGATTAAATCCTTCTGCAAGCACCTGACATCGCTCATCTGCTTCCACCTATCCATGCAATCGCAGGAAGAACCCGACGAAACCACCGTTCGCCGACTCATCGACAACATAGTGACATCCATCGATTGCAGCGAGTCCGAACAGAAAGTACTGCGGTGTGCCTTGGCGGAAAAAGGCATTTCGATTGCTGCCGAGCAACTTCAACGAGCCGCAGAACGTGCCTATCGCCAAACAGAAAAGGACACCCACCAAGCCATGGAAGGCTTCATACACAACCTGAACACCATGCATTCCAGAGGAGGCAACCAAGTGGTGTTCAGCTCCATCAATTACGGAACGGACACTTCGCCCGAAGGTAGGATGGTAATCAATGAACTTCTCAAGGCAACCATTGAAGGGCTGGGTGCAAGAGGCGAAGTGCCCGTGTTCCCCATCCAAATATTTAAGGTAAAAACCGGAGTCTCCTACTCCGAGCGCGACTATGAGCGAGCCATGCAAATGGAAAGCATCGAGGAGGCCATGGCCTACACTTCCTACGAAGCCCCCAACTTCGATCTATTGTTGAGAGCCTGCCAAACCACAGCACAAGCCCTCTTCCCCAACTTCATGTTCTTGGACGCACCTTTCAATCAACATGAGAAATGGAATGCCAACGACCCTAAACGCTATATGTACGAACTGGCAACCATGGGTTGTCGCACCCGGGTTTTCGAAAACGTTGCAGGTGAAAAGTCCTCGTTGGGCAGAGGAAATCTATCGTTTACCACCCTCAATATGCCACGACTTGCTTTGGAATCGCGCTTCAAAGCCGAAAGCTTAGCCGGCGAAACACGACATTCCGAAGCCGTGGAGCAAAAGGCCAAGGAACTCTTCTTGGAAGCTGTGCG
>JAXFUC010000080.1:0-10516 GCA_034176395.1 Bacteroides sp.
AATCTTAAAAATTAGACACACAATGAAAAAGTTATTTGCAATTGTTGCTGTGATGGGAGCTTTGGCGTTTGGCTCAACTCAAATGGCGCAAGCCCAAGATGCACCGGCTGAACAGACAGAACAAGCAGTGGCAGCAGTAGATCAAGCTTCTGAAGCTTCTGCTGAGACTGGAGGTATCCACAAAGAGTTGAAAATTAAGTTTATCGAAGGTACGGCTTCTTTCATGAGCTTGGTTGCTATCGCTTTGGTAATTGGTTTGGCTTTCTGTATCGAGCGTATTATCTATTTGAGCTTGGCTGAGATTAATACAAAGAAATTCATCGGCTCTGTTGAATCTGCTTTGGAAAAAGGAGACATCGAAGCCGCTAAGGATATCGCACGTAACACTCGTGGTCCTATTGCTTCTATCTACTATCAGGGCTTGATGCGCGTGGATCAAGGTTTGGATGTAGTTGAAAAGTCTGTGGTATCTTACGGAGGTGTACAAGCCGGATATCTTGAAAAAGGATGTTCTTGGATTACTCTGTTCATTGCCATGGCTCCTTCTCTCGGATTCTTGGGAACCGTAATCGGTATGGTGCAAGCATTCGATAAGATCCAACAAGTGGGTGACATTTCTCCGACTGTTGTGGCTGGCGGTATGAAGGTGGCTTTGATTACCACAATCTTCGGTTTGGTTGTAGCTTTGATTCTCCAAGTGTTCTATAACTACATCTTGGCTAAGATTGAATCTCTGACCAGCGAAATGGAAGATTCTTCTATCTCTCTCTTGGATATGGTTATTAAGTACAACTTGAAGTACAAGAAATAAATAAGACGATGAGTAAGTTAAGTTATAAAATATCATACTACGCCCTCTATGCGATGCTTGCCCTGGTGGCCATCGTTGTGGTGCTTTTCTTCGTAGGAGGAGATGCGCAGGGAGCGGATGTAGTACCCGGCGTAGACCCGGAGATGTGGCAGCCTGCCCAAACTGATCTTTTGATGTATTTGACCTACGCACTCTTGGGTGTTGTGGTTGTGGCCACACTGGTTGGAGCTCTGTTGCAGTTCGTGTCTGCACTCAGAGAAAATCCCGGTAATGCGGTGAAATCTCTGTTTGGAGTAATTCTGTTGGCTGCTCTACTGATCATCACTTGGTCTATCGGTGACAGCACTCCTTTGCATATTCCGGGTTATAGTGGAACGGATAACGTTCCTTTCTGGTTGAAGATTACAGATATGTTCCTTTATTCGTTCTATGTCCTTTTGGGCGTAACGGTTCTTGCAATCGTATTGAGCGGAATAAAGAAGAAACTATCGTGATCAATAATCGAAGAGTATAACTCGTTAATGACTAAAAACAATGGCTAAAGGAAAAAGATCTGTTCCTGAAATCAACTCGAGTTCTACGGCCGATATCGCGTTTCTGTTGCTAATCTTCTTCTTGATTACGACATCAATGGATACCGATAGTGGATTGGCTCGTCTCTTGCCCCCACCGCCGGAGGAGAAGAACGACGCTACTGATAAGATTAAGGAACGTAATATCCTGCAAGTATATCTCAACAAAGACGATGCTCTCATGTGCGGAAACGACTACATTAGCATTGATCAGTTGAGGGATAAAGCGAAGGAATTTATTGCGAACGTCAACAACGATGATAACATGCCGGAGAAAACTCAGAAAGAGTTAGCTTTTTTGGGTGCGACCCTTGTGAGTGACAAGCATGTAATTTCTTTGCAAAATGACAGAGGTTCATCTTATCAAGCTTATATCAGCGTTCAAAACGAATTGGTTGCAGCTTATAATGAGTTGAGAAATGAGTTTGCCCAAGCCCGCTTTGGGGGAAGAATGTATGAGGAATTAAATAGCGACGAGCAGCGTGCCGTTCGTGAGGTATATCCTCAGCGCATTTCGGAGGCAGAACCTAAAAAGTACGGAGAAAAAAAGAAGTAAACCATGGGAAAATTCAATAAAACTGGTAAACGTGAAATGCCGGCTTTGAATACCTCTTCTTTGCCCGACTTGATTTTCACTCTGCTGTTCTTCTTCATGATTGTGACCACAATGCGTGAAGTAACCTTGAAGGTGCAGTTTAAGCTGCCGGTGGGAACGGAGTTGGAGAAATTGGAGAAGAAATCTTTGGTGACGTTTATCTATGTAGGAGAGCCTACTGAGGAATACCGCGCAAAGATGGGTACGGAAAGCCGCATCCAATTGAACGACAGCTACGCTGAAGTTTCAGATGTACAAGACTTTATTTTCAGCGAGCGGAATAGTATGCCCGAAGCCGATCAGGCTAAGATGACTGTTTCGTTGAAAGTAGACCAAAAAACGAAGATGGGTATCATTACTGATGTAAAGAATGCACTTCGTAAGGCCTATGCGTTGAAAATCAACTATTCGGCAACTAAGCGCGGAAGCGAATAATCCGAATGAAATGTATAGAAGAAGTGACTGCTTCAAGGTTTGACTTGAAGTGGTCACTTCTTTTGTGTTTGTGTCTCGTATGTAAATTCCTACATCTCTGCATATAGGGTTTTGTTCCTTCTCTGTTATACATAAGTTCTCGTGACTTGATGTTTCTTCTCGTAGTTCCACATGTGAACTTCCCGATTTCTGTGTCTCCTCCTTGTACTTCTTTGGGTGACTTTTGTACTTTGTGTGTTGTTTTTTTTGTTTCTCGTGAGTAGCTCTCCGTTATTATTTGTTTTGTTCCTTATGGATTGTATGTGAGTGTCTGAGTTTTCCATGATAGACTCTTGGTCGAGAAGGCTCTGCAATGTTGATTTTTCGAAGGATTATCTGTGCTTGCTTTTAGTCTTGTTTGTACATGCCGAGCCTACGCCTTTGCCGAGTTATCTCATGGCACTTGGCTCTCAAGAGACTAAGCTGACTTTTTTAGTGAATGGTTGTATTATCAGGATTATTATTTATATCTTTGTCGCCCGAATTGTCTATATGCGTCTGCTTGTCTTTGGGGCAAAGGCGCATGTGAAGCACTTGTGAGAACCATCTTTGGGAAACGCTATGGGAAAATTTGATGCCTATAAAATAGACTTGAAGAATCTGGCCACTGATACGGCCGATTACGAGTTTTTGCTGGACAATATGTTTTTTGAACATATTGATGCTCCCGAAGCAAGAAAAGGTCGGGTGAAGACCACACTCCGCGTGCGTAAGACTTCGAATGCTTTCGAACTGTCTTTTCATACCGAAGGAGTGGTTTGGGTGCCTTGCGATCGTTGCTTGGACGAGATGGAACAGCCCATCACTTCGTCGGATAAATTGATGGTGAAGTTCGGGCATGAGTATGCAGAAGAAGGAGATAACTTGATTGTGATTCCCGAAGAGGAAGGGGCCATCAATGTGGCTTGGTTCATTTACGAATTCATAGCGTTGGCCATTCCGATGAAGCGCGTACATGCTCCCGGGAAATGTAACAGAACGATGACAGGCAAGCTGAGCAAGCACTTACGTCACAGTGGAGACGAGGATGCAGAGGGTGAGTTTGAAATCGAAGATACCGATATGCCGGATGTGGACGATCCGTTGGAGAATGCTCCGACAGACCCACGCTGGGACGAACTGAAGAAAATATTAGATAATAATTAAACATTAAAAGAAAATGGCACATCCTAAGAGAAGACAGTCAAAGACAAGAACTGCAAAAAGAAGAACTCACGATAAGGCAGTGGCTCCGACATTGGCTATTTGCCCGAACTGCGGAGAATGGCACGTTTATCACACCGTTTGCAACGCTTGCGGATACTACCGAGGCAAGTTGGCCATCGTGAAAGAAGCAGCCGTATAATCGGTAAAGCTTGACAGAAACAGCCAGAGGGGAAACCCTCCGGCTGCTTTAGTATTGTAGAACTCATAACACACTAAACCCGATGGAAAAAATCAATGCGATGATCACCGGAGTGGGAGGCTATGTACCCGACTATGTGTTGACCAATGAAGAATTATCGAAAATGGTCGATACCACTGACGAATGGATCATGACTCGAATCGGAGTGAAAGAACGTCGTATATTGAACGAAGAAGGCTTGGGTACATCATACCTGGCACGCAAGGCGGCCAAGGAACTGATGCGAAAGACCAATGCCAACCCCGACGATATCGACTTGGTGATTGTGGCTACCACCACTCCCGACTATCACTTCCCTTCGACTGCTTCTATCCTTTGCGAAAAGTTGGAGTTGAAGAATGCCTTTGCCTATGATCTCCAAGGGGCGTGCTGCGGATTCTTGTATGCTTTGGAAACGGGTGCTAACTTTATTCGTTCCGGACGTTATAAAAAGATTATCATCGTTGGAGCCGACAAGATGTCTTCCTCGGTGGACTATACCGATCGGGCCACTTGTCCCATCTTTGGCGACGGTGCAGCTGCGGTGATGCTCGAACCCACTTATGAAGAGGTGGGGGTGATGGATGCCATCCTGCGCACCGATGGTAAGGGACTTCCCTTCCTGCACATGAAAGCCGGTGGCTCGGTATGTCCTCCGTCTTACTTTACGGTGGATAATAAGATGCACACCATTCATCAGGAAGGACGAACCGTATTCAAATATGCCGTTTCCAATATGTCGGACGTAACCGCCGCCGTGGCCGAACGCAACGGATTGAGCAAAGAAGATGTGGATTGGATCGTGCCCCACCAAGCCAATATGAGAATTATCGAAGCGGTGGCCAACCGCATGAACGTTTCGTTGGACAAGGTGCTTGTCAACATCGAACGTTACGGTAATACCAGCGCCGGAACCTTGCCTCTTTGTTTGTGGGACTTTGAAGACCGCCTAAAGAAGGGCGACAACATTATATTCACCGCATTCGGAGCCGGTTTCACATGGGGGGCTATCTATGTGAAATGGGGATACGATGGCGCCAAGCATGCCTAAGTAGGACACCGATTGCTGACACTACATCGAAAACGCATCCTACCAAAGATGCGTTTTTTTTCTCTATCAACGAATGAACGTTATGGAACAGATACATAAAGCCGGATTTGTGAACATTGTGGGAAACCCCAACGTAGGTAAGTCCACGTTGATGAATGCCTTGGTAGGTGAACGGGTTTCCATCGCTACGTTCAAGGCTCAAACCACACGGCATCGCATCATGGGCATCTACAATACCGATGAAATGCAGATTGTTTTTTCGGACACCCCGGGTGTCTTGAAGCCCAATTATAAACTGCAAGAGTCGATGTTGAACTTTTCCACTTCGGCATTGACCGACGCAGACATTCTGCTCTATGTGACCGATGTCGTTGAAAAGCCCGATAAGAACGAAGATTTCGTGTCGCGTGTGGCTCTACTCGATGTGCCGGTGCTGTTGTTGATCAATAAAATAGATCTTAGCAATCAGGAGGAATTGACGGCTGTGGTCGACGCTTGGAGAGAACGTCTGCCTCGGGCCGAGATTGTGCCCATCTCGGCAGCCAATAAGTTTGGGGTGGATTATCTCATGAAGCGCATTAAAGAACTCTTACCCGATTCGCCTCCCTACTTCGGAAAAGATCAATGGACCGATAAGCCGGCTCGCTTCTTCGTGACCGAGATTATTCGCGAGAAGATCCTGCTCTACTATGACAAAGAAATTCCTTATGCTGTGGAAGTGGTGGTGGAGCAGTTCAAAGAAGACGAGCGCAAGATACACATCCACGCCGTGATTTACGTGGAGCGCGAGTCGCAGAAGGGTATTATCATCGGTCGTCAGGGACGTGCATTGAAGAAAGTGGCCACCGAAGCTCGCCGTGAGTTGGAACGCTTCTTCGGCAAAAGCGTCTTCCTCGAAACCTTTGTCAAGGTCGATAAAGATTGGCGTAGTTCGGACAAGGAACTGCGTAGCTTCGGCTACCAACTGGATTGATAAAGGAAGACCATCAGTATTTACTTGGCGACCGGGAGGTCGCTGCAAAACAAAATAGGAGAACATAAGAAATGGGAAATTTGGTTGCAATTGTGGGGCGTCCCAATGTGGGTAAGTCCACACTGTTTAATAGGCTGACCAGAACGCGTCAAGCCATCGTCAACGAGCAAGCCGGTACTACTCGAGACCGCCAGTATGGCAAATCTGAGTGGCTGGGACGAGAATTTTCGGTGGTCGATACCGGCGGATGGGTGGTCAACTCCGACGACGTGTTTGAGGAAGAAATTCGCAAGCAAGTATTGTTGGCTGTCGAAGAAGCCGACGTGATTCTCTTTGTGGTCGATGTGATGAACGGGCTCACCGATCTTGATATGGGCGTGGCATCTATCCTGCGTCGGTCCAAGAGTCCCGTGATTGTGGTGGCCAATAAGACCGACAATAACGACCTGCAATACAATGCTCCCGAGTTCTACAAGCTGGGGTTGGGCGATCCGCAGTGTATCTCGGCCGTTTCGGGAAGCGGTACCGGCGATCTTATGGATCTTATCGTGAGCAAATTCAAGAAAGAAAGTAGCGAAATCATCGACGAAGAAATTCCTCGCTTTGCCGTGGTGGGTCGTCCCAATGCCGGTAAGTCTTCGATTATCAATGCTTTCATAGGCGAGGAGCGAAACATTGTCACCGAGATTGCCGGAACCACGCGCGACTCCATCTATACACGTTACAATAAGTTCGGCTTCGACTTCTACTTGGTCGATACTGCCGGTATCCGAAAGAAAAATAAAGTAAACGAAGACCTGGAATACTACTCGGTCATCCGTTCCATCCGTTCGATAGAGAATGCCGATGTGTGTATTCTCATGCTCGATGCCACCCGAGGTATCGAAGGGCAGGACTTGAATATATTCTCCCTCATACAGCGCAATCAGAAGGGGTTGGTGGTAGTGGTCAACAAATGGGACCTTGTGCCCGACAAGACTACTAAGGTCATCAAGACCTTCGAGGAGGCCATCCGTTCGCGCTTTGCTCCTTTTGTGGATTTTCCCATCATCTTTGCATCGGCCTTGACCAAACAGCGCATTCTTAAAGTCCTCGAAGAGGCTCAGGCGGTGTATGCCAATCGTACGGCGAAGATCTCTACCGCCCGTCTCAACGAAGAGATGTTGCCGCTCATCGAAGCCTATCCTCCCCCATCGAACAAAGGAAAGTATATCAAGATCAAGTATATTACTCAGTTGCCCAATACGCAGGTGCCTTCGTTTGTCTACTTCGCTAACCTACCGCAGTATGTTAAGGAACCGTACAAACGTTTCCTCGAAAACAAGATGCGTGAGAAGTGGAATCTCACCGGCACACCCATCAACATCTTCATTCGTCAGAAGTAGGATTTTGTAGAGCAAGGATACTATGATCCGTGGACGAAAACAAGCATATCCCCGACGGGATATGCTTGTTTTTTTATGGGGCTGCTTGATGTCGTAGTCGCATCTCTTGCTTCCTGCTTTCGTACTCGGCTTTGTCGCTCTGTGTGAGGTCTGACTTCGACATCGGATGTGGAGATGTGCGATGGCTTCGCCCAACAGGAAGAGGAGAGGGTAGATGCGTATGAGGTGTGGGGAGGGCAGTCGATAGGCGCCGGTCGGTTTGAGGCGGTGGAGGTAGTGTGCGTAGGCTTGTTCGCTCGATGGATGGTGGCTTGAAGAAGAACGATGGAATTGTCGCGACCCGAGTGCTTGTGTTTGGTTTTCTAAGTGCCTGCACTTTGCCTCTTAAGTGTTTGCACTTTGCTTCCTAAGTGCCCATACTTTGCAACCTAAGTGTTTACACTTTGCAATCGAAAAGCCTATGCTTTGTAACTCAGTCGTTTATGCCTACTGCCTTGGAAGATGAGTTGGCCCAACGAAGGGCAAGCTCCTGCGGAGTGTGAAGCGAGTGGACACGGTTCGACAGCTCGAAACCGGATGTTTACGAAGGGTGGTGTAGGCAGGAGGATGATCCGAGGGGACGGCAATCAGTCCACTTGAAATTCTTTTCGTCTCAGCACGAAGCTCTTGCTCAAATATTTCTCGCGAACGATGTCGTTTTCGGCCAGTTCCTCGGGGCTGCCTTGAAACAGAATTTTCCCCTCGAAGAGCAGGTAGGCGCGATCGGTGATGCTCAAGGTCTCTTGCACGTTGTGGTCGGTGATGAGGATGCCGATGTTCTTGTCTTTGAGTTTCCAAACAATGTGCTGAATGTCTTCGACGGCAATGGGGTCGACCCCTGCAAATGGTTCGTCGAGCATAATGAATTTGGGGTCGATGGCCAAGCAGCGAGCAATCTCGGTGCGTCGGCGTTCGCCGCCCGATAGCTGGTTTCCCTTGTTCTTGCGTACCTTTTGCAGGCGGAATTCGGCAATGAGACTCTCCAACTTGTCCTTTTGATAATCAAGGGGGCGGCCTGTCATTTCCAACACCGATGCAATGTTGTCCTCCACCGACATTTGGCGAAACACGGATGCTTCTTGGGCCAAATAGCCGATACCTGTTTGTGCACGTCGGTAGACGGGATAGCCGGTGATCTCCAAATCGTCCAAGAAGATGCGCCCTTCGTTGGGCGTGATGAGTCCCACGGTCATGTAGAACGAGGTGGTTTTGCCCGCACCGTTGGGGCCGAGCAGGCCCACGATTTCGCCTTGCTTCACATCGAACGAAACGTGATTCACCACGGTTCGTTTGCCATACTTCTTCACCAAGTTCTCTGTGCGCAGCACCATTTTGCCTTCTTCCATAATGCCTGAGGTTCGTTATTTGGGAGCAAATGTAATGAATTTGCGGAATAAAGCGCGATGGATCTCCCCGTTAGCCATCCTTTATCGGTGTCGTAGATCGGCTGTTGAGCGGCCTTTTCGTGGGTCGTCGGCTGCTGTCGTCGGCCTTGCGTGGGTGGGATGTTTTTACGGCTTTCCTATGGAGAGATGCTTTCTTTTCGTATTTTTGCCCTAAATATCCCTTTCCATGGAATCTAAAGAACTAACATATAATTTGTTGAACTCAATAGAGCTGCCGGCCGACTTGCGCAAACTGTCGGTGGAGCAGCTGCCTTTGGTTTGTGATGAATTGCGCCGTTGCATCATCGACGAATTGGCTCGTAACCCGGGCCACTTCGCAGCCAGTTTGGGAACGGTGGAGCTTACCGTGGCATTGCACTACGTGTTCAACACTCCCTATGACCGCTTGGTGTGGGATGTGGGGCATCAGGCCTATGGGCACAAGATGCTGACGGGACGTCGAAAGCAGTTCTCCACCAACCGAAAGCTGGGAGGTATCCGTCCGTTTCCTTTCCCCACCGAGAGTGAGTACGACACCTTCAGTTGCGGCCACGCCTCCAACTCCATCTCGGCCGCCTTGGGTATGGCCGTTGCCGCGGTGCAGCAAGGCGAGCCCGATAGGCGTGTGGTGGCTATCATCGGCGACGGTTCGATGAGCGGCGGTCTGGCCTTCGAAGGTTTGAACAATGCATCGGCCACGCCAAACGATATGCTCATCATCTTAAACGACAACGATATGTCGATTGATCGCAGCGTGGGCGGCATGAAGCAATATTTGTTTAATCTCACCACTTCGAATTCCTACAATCGACTGCGTTTCCACTTCGGCAGACTATTGTTCCGCTTGGGCATCCTCAACGATGAGCGTCGCAAGGCGGTGATTCGGTTCAACAATAGCTTGAAGTCTTTGGCTGCACGGCAACAGAACATATTCGAGGGTATGAACATTCGTTATTTCGGTCCCATCGACGGGCACGATGTGGAGAATCTGGCTCGTGTGCTGCGCGACATCAAAGATCTGAAAGGCCCTAAAATACTGCATCTGCATACCGTCAAAGGAAAAGGTTTCGCCCCCGCAGAGGAAGAAGCCACCGTTTGGCACGCACCGGGCATGTTCAATCCCGAAACCGGCGAACGGATTCTTGCCAACACCGAGGGACTTCCCCCTTTGTATCAAGACGTTTTCGGGCATACGTTGGTGGAGCTGGCTCAGGAGAACCCACGCATCGTGGGCGTAACACCTGCCATGCCGAGTGGTTGTTCCATGAATATCATGATGGAAACCATGCCCCACCGAGCGTTCGATGTGGGCATAGCCGAGGGCCATGCTGTGACTTTCTCGGGCGGAATGGCCAAGGACGGATTATTGCCGTTTTGCAACATCTATTCCTCGTTCATGCAACGTGCCTACGACCATGTGATTCACGATGTGGCCTTGCAGGGGTTGCCGGTGGTGTTCTGTTTGGACAGGGCCGGCTTGGTGGGCGAAGATGGGCCTACCCATCATGGTGTGTTCGACCTGGCCTATATGCGTCCCATCCCGGGACTGACCATCGCCGCACCTATGGATGAACATGAACTGCGCCGCTTGATGTACACGGCCCAGCTGCCCGATAAGGGGCCATTCGTCATCCGCTATCCACGAGGTAGAGGTGAGCAAGTCGATTGGCGTTGTTCTCTCGAAGCCATCCCGGTGGGCAAAGGTCGGCGTCTCAAAGAAGGAACGGATGTGGCCGTTATCAGCTTGGGCACGTTGGGCAACACGGCCATGCGTGCCATCGAACGAATGGAGCAAGAACATGCTTGCAGCTTGGCCCATTACGATTTGCGCTTTCTCAAGCCACTGG
>JAXFUC010000081.1:0-4022 GCA_034176395.1 Bacteroides sp.
CGATTGCTTACGACCTATATGCATCGAAGTAGGAAAAAGATGTCATCGCCCTTAGAATAGATTGCTTATAGGATAAGGATAGTAGCCGTCTATTTTATACCTCTGTAAAACAAACTGTCACAAGCGTGTGTAAACAAAAAGCGTCCCCTCTTCTCGGAGAAGAAGGGGACGCAGTTCATTTTTGAAGAACACCTATCGGCTTAGTAAGCAAAAATAGGATAGGCTTTCATACGTTCGTTCACGCGAGCTCTTACTTGGGCTATTACCGACTCATTATCCACGTTGGAAAGAACTGTTTCAATCATCTCGGCGATCTCAAGCATTAAGTCTTCTTTTGCTCCACGAGTAGTGATTGCAGGTGTTCCCAAACGAATTCCCGAGGTTTGGAAGGCTGAACGGCTGTCGAAGGGTACCATGTTCTTATTCACAGTAATGTCTGCAGCCACCAGAGCCTTCTCTGCAACCTTACCGGTGAGTTCGGGATATTTGCCGCGAAGGTCCACCAGCATGGAGTGGTTGTCGGTTCCTCCCGATACGATGGTAAAGCCACGGTCGATGAGGGCTTGAGCCAATACGGCAGCATTCTTCTTCACTTGTAACGCGTATTCCTTGAATTCGGGTTGCAACAATTCCCCGAATGCCACGGCCTTGGCAGCGATGACGTGCTCCAACGGACCGCCTTGCACACCGGGGAATACGGCTGAATCGAGCAGTTGAGACATCATCTTCACTTCCCCTTTGGGTGTGGTCTTGCCCCAAGGATTGGGGAAGTCTTTACCCATCATGATGACGCCACCGCGCGGTCCACGTAGGGTTTTATGCGTTGTGCTGGTTACGATATGAGCATACTTCACCGGATTTTCCAACAGACCTGCGGCAATAAGCCCTGCGGGGTGTGCCATATCCACGAGGAAAATAGCTCCCACCTTGTCGGCAATCTCACGCATACGCTTGTAGTCCCATTCGCGTGAATAGGCCGAACCTCCTCCGATTATCATCTTAGGTTTCTCTCTCAAGGCTATTTCCTCCATTTGGTCATAGTCCACACGTCCTGTTTCCTTGTTGAGGTTGTATTCGCAGGGAGTGTATAAAATGCCCGAAGTATTCACTAAAGAACCGTGTGAGAGGTGACCGCCATGTGCAAGGTTCAGACCCATGAATTTGTCACCGGCCTCAAGAACTGCCAGGAATACGGCTGCGTTGGCCTGTGCTCCGGAGTGGGGTTGCACATTGGCCCACTCGGCACCAAAGACCTCTTTGAGTCTTTCGATTGCGAGGTTTTCGCTTTGGTCCACTACTTCACAGCCGCCATAATACCGTTTTCCGGGATAGCCTTCGGCGTACTTATTGGTTAAACACGAACCCATTGCCTCCATGACTTGCTCGCTCACAAAGTTTTCGGAAGCAATCAATTCGATACCTTTCAACTGACGTTGACGTTCTTTCTCGATAATGTCGAAGATTACATTGTCTCTTTTCATCTTGTTAAAGTTTTTATGTTTTTAGATTTAAAGTTGGGATCTACTTTATTGCACAAAGGTAATGATATAATGGAAAGAAGTGATAACCGATCTTGTAATTCGTGGATTGAATCCTCAAAACATGAGTCCCAGTGAAAAGCTAAGAGCACTTTGTCGTCGTTTGAGGCTTATAGGGATTTCTTTGCCGGGTGTCTCACTGTTCGTAGAATGAGAATACAAGCTTCTGGATAGGTTGTTGATGGTTGTGTCAAACCTAAAGTCGAAGAAGATACGAGAGATATTCACCGCAATACCTGCCGTAACCCCAAGCCCCCAATGGTGGGTACTTTCGTCGATTTGTTCCAGTTCGTACCCCAGTATTTCCAGCTGATTGGGACGCTTGATGAGGTAATTCAGCTGGGGACCGGCGAAAAGAGCCATCCCGTAGGGACCTTTCTTTACTATGTGATATCCATAAAGCAAAGGAAGATGGATGTTATGGGTATTGGTGCGAATGGAGGAAGTTATGTTTCCCATGTGAATGGGTTGAGTGTCGCCCCTTCGTTCCGGTATTACTTCTCCATTGCTAATGCTGTATGCCAATTCGGGCTGCAAAAAATGGTTGCCCATATGTATTCTCATGAAAAGTGAAGCAAGGTAGCCTATGCGGTAGCTGTTGAAATACTCCTTTACTTCCACACCATCAATGGTCATGGACTGAAGATTCAACGTGGTTGAGTTAAAGCCGGCTTTCACTCCAAAGTTGATTGAAGTGGGCTTTATCTTTAGTCGGTTGATGGGCACAAGGCTCTGCCCCACAGCATTGGAGGTAATCCCCAATAGCAGAACAAACACTAAGAAACGGGTGCTTGTGTGGAGAAGAGCCGATGTATACTTGCTCATTTGCTTTTCTTTTTCTCTACACTCCAGCCAAATCGGCCAATTTTCTCGCCAAGTCCGTAATAGGCACCGTGCACATACACCAACGGATGAGTCTCGGCCAGCTCCAGTTTACCGGTTTCTGGGTTGAGGTGGCGTTCGTCAACACTGACATTCACCACATCGGCCACGAACATATCGTGCGAGCCCAACGAAACAATCTCTTTCACCCTGCATTCGATGCAGAGGGGAGATTCTTGTACCAATGGAGCAGTCACCACAGTGGCCTTGCCCGGAGTAAGCTTCATCTCCTCGAACTTATGAAAGTCTTTCCCCGACCGCACTCCACACCAATCGGTGGCAAAGGCCATATCTTCGGTCGTGAGATTGATGACAAACTCCATATTTTTCTTGAGGAGCGCGTGGGAATGCCGTTCGGGACGCACGGAAATATAACACATGGGAGGATTGGTGCAAAGGGTTCCTGTCCAGGAAACTGTAATGAGGTTATAACCTTCTGTTTCGTTTCCGCAACTTACCAAAACAGCGGGGAGGGGGTAGATGAGTGTACCCGGTTTCCAATCGGTTCGATTTCCCGATTCTTGTACTTGAGATTTATGAGGAGAGTTCATAAAGATGTGTCGCGTTTCGCCCAAGGGTGGGATAGAGGTAACGAAACTATCGTCTTTCACCCACGGGACAATACTTATTCACCATTTTGTTCTTTCTCGCAGTAATGGCATTTGAGCAGACAAGTGTCTTTGTCAATTACCTTGAAATGTGTGGGCATCGGTTCGTTGTTTGTTATGCACATCGGATTGGCACATTTCACGATTCCGTGCAATTCATCGGGCATTTTAAGATTCCGCTTCTCAACCACTGCATAGTTGCGAATGATATTGAGTTTGATATTAGGAGCAACCACTGCCAAACGATTCAACTCTTCTTCATCGAAAAATTTGTCGGCAATCTTGATGATACCCTTCTTTCCCAACTTATGACTGTCGAGATTGAAGCCGATTGTTACGTTGCTCGTAATCTGCTCCACGCCCAGTAGATGGACAAGACGAAAAAGTTTGCCGGTAGGTATATGATCTATCACTGTTCCATCCCTAAGGGCTGCAACTTGCAATTCCGGTTGAGTGCTCATAAGTTCATGTCTTTTTTAACGTCATCAATTGTTATTCCCAGCACATCGCAAAGTATGGCCTCGCGTGCATACAGCCCATTCTGAGCCTGCTGAAAGTAGTAAGCTTTGGGATTGGCATCTACATCTTGCGCTATTTCTGTGACCCGAGGAAGGGGATGAAGGATACGTAAATTGGGACGTGTGTGCTCCAACATGGCATTATTCAGCACATACACGTTTTTCACCCGTTCATATTCCATCAAATCGGTAAAGCGTTCTCGTTGCACACGCGTCATATAAAGAATATCGGCCGAGGCAATCACTGCGCTGTCAAAATCCGTATGCTCTTCAAAGCGTATGCCGTGATGCTGGCAATAGAGTTTGTATTCGTCGGGCATTTTCAGCTCTTCGGGAGCGATGAAGTGGAAGGTGGGATTGAAATGTCGCATGGCCATAAGCAGTGAATGTACGGTGCGCCCATACTTCAAATCGCCAACCAAAAAGATGTTCAAGTTCTCCAGCGTTCCTTGAGTCTTATAAATGGAATACAGATC
>JAXFUC010000082.1:0-4363 GCA_034176395.1 Bacteroides sp.
CTCCCGACAACATTCGTATCTCCGAATTAGCTATCGCCTCGGATGACGACAACTTCCGTTTGAGAGCCGAAATCAATTTACAAGACTTATTTCACCCCACCAACACTTATGTTTACGGACAGCTGTCTGAATTGACCGCAACCCAAAGCGGATTAGGCTTTATGTCTCGCAACTTAATAGCAAACTATAACGGTGTTCCTCCCATGCTTGCCCGAATGGGATTTGTTGATTTCAAGGGGGAAATTTCGGGCTTTTTTACCGACTTGGTCACCTACGGCAAATTGCGCACATCTCTCGGAGAAACTCGGATGGATATGAAATTCACCATTGACAAAGCCCAATCGCTATTTGCCTACTCGGGCAGTGTCAAAACCGAAAAGTTTCAACTGGGTAAATTACTGAACTCTCCTCTACTGGGCGAAACGGCTCTGAACCTATCTGTTACCGGAAAACATTTAAGCGGTCAAAAGCCTGATATAGATATTCAGGGACAAGTTCTTACGTTGGACTATAACGGATATCGTTACGAAAACATCACCATAAACGGAGCGTACAAAGCCGGTAATGCGAAGGGGGAACTTGCCTTGCACGACCCCAACGGTAATGTACAGCTCATCGGAGAAGCAAAACTGAGCACCACTGTTCCTCACTACCAAGTATATGCCTGCGTGGAAGATTTACATCCACATGCTCTTCGTTTAACTTCCGCTTACGAAGGAGGACGTTTCTCCGGCAGTTTACGAGCCGATTTGACCGGAAAGAATCTTGAAGATCTCAACGGAGAAATAAACATTGATAGTTTGTCCTACCGATCCCCAAAAGAGAATTATCAGACCTCACAGATTCATTTCAAGGCTCTACAAAGCAAAACAGATAAACACCTCTCACTTACATCCGACTTTCTCACGGCCTCCGTAAATGGAACATTCCAATACAAGCACCTCCTTACAAGTTTTCTAAAGGTCTTGAAAAGCTCTGTTCCTTCGCTGGGTTCGTCGTTTGATTTGCCTACTAAGTCCACCGACAACCACATAAAATTCAACCTGCAAGTAAGAGATGTCAAGCCCCTACCCATTTTTCTCCAAATTCCGCTGGAACTGTACATGCCGGCTCAATTGAAAGGAGAAGTAGATGATCTGAACGGATACGTACATGTGGAAGGGCATTTCCCCAAATTTCGATACGGTAAGAATTTATTCGAGTCGGCCATGCTCTTATGCGAGCAAAAACAAGGGCGAGCACATGCCAAAATCAGAGCTACTCAAAAAGGAACGAACGATGCCATCAACATAGCGATAGAGAGTCAAGCTTTCAACGACAGCATCCACACTAATCTGCGATGGGGCAACACGGCTTCAAGTACGTATAGCGGCGAGCTGTCAACACTCGCTGCCTTCTCCCAACTTGAAGCGGAGAAGAAAAGCGGAGCATTGCGAACACACATTCATATCAATCCTACACAAATCATTCTCAACGATACCACTTGGCGCATTCATCCCTCTCAAATCACAATCGACCCATCGATTGTTCGGGTCGATAACTTTCGATTCAGCCACGAAGAGCGTCATTTACAAATCAATGGCATCTTGTCTAATCAGCAAGAAGATACGTTGAAGATTGGCTTGCAAGACATCCACTTGGGATATGTCTTCAACCTCATCGGCATATCGGGCGATGCCGACCTCACCGGTGACGTCAGTGGAACGGCCATAGCTCACGGTCTGCTGAAATCGCCTTTCATCCGCTCCAACTTAAAGATTCGAAATCTGGCATTCAATCGTGGGCGACTCGGCAATGCAACCGTACGAGCATCGTGGGATCAAACACAACGAGGTCTCTTTTTGCAAGCAGACATTGAGAACGAAAACAAGAAAACATCGCACGTCTCGGGAGCAATTTTTCCATTAACTCCGGAAAGTGGGTTGGATTTGCACATTGACGCAGAAGAACTGAACCTAAAATTCCTGGAATACTACTTAAGCGACATCGCCACCGACATTCGGGGACATGGCACCGGTAAGGTCAGACTGTATGGGCAGTTCGACAAGTTGACTCTCGACGGGGCAGCCATGGCCGATGCCTCCATGTATTTCGATGTGCTGAATACTCGCTTCGCCATCAAAGACAGCGTCAGACTTCATCCCTCGGGCATATCTTTCAAAGATGCACGAATTGCAGATGCAAAAGGCAATGTCGGGAAGGGAAGTGGAGAAGTGACCTACCGACATTTCAAAGACATCAACTACCGTTTTGAGATTTTGGCCAACAACTTTTTGGTCTTCGACCTCAAAGAAACCCCTGATCTGTCTTTTTACGGTTCGGTCTATGGCTCGGGCAGTGCCGTCATTATGGGCAATGAAACCGATGGTCTATCAGTGGAAGCTTCTATGCGTACCGAGCCGAAAACTGTTTTCACCTACATTGACAACAGTGCCACTGCCGCAGTCGGTAACCGCTTTATTCGCTTTGTGGACAAGACACCCACTTCTCGCTTCTCGCCTCCCTCCGCCGCCGAGAAGACATCGAATGAGAACGAACAGACGGCCGACATCCGATTGAACTTGTTAATAGACCTCACGCCATCGGCAACGGTACGTATCATCATGGACCCCAATGCAGGCGATGTAATCACTTGCCAGGGAAATGGAAATATACGAACCGAGTTTTACAACAAAGGAGACGTCAAACTCTTTGGCGATTATCACATTGAGCAAGGTGTTTACAAATTCAGTCTGCAAGAGGTCATCCGTAAGGATTTCATGATTAGCAACGGTAGTTCCATTGCCTTCCGGGGTATGCCCTACGATGCTCATCTCAACATACACGCCTATCACACCGTAAACTCGGCTTCGCTCAACGACTTGATTCCCGATCTGTCATCCTCAAGCACCGGCATACAAACCAATGTAAGGGTGAATTGCTTGATGAATCTCACCGGAAACCTGCTGAATCCGACCATCAAACTGGGACTGGAACTCCCGAACGAGCGAGAGGAAGTGCAATCATTGGTGCGCAATTACATCAGCACGGACGAACAGATGAATATGCAAATTCTCTATTTATTGGGCATTGGCAAATTCTATGCCGATAACACGCTGATCGATGGCAACCGTAACTCCACCGTCATGTCATCGGTATTGTCTTCCACCCTTTCCGGTCAGCTGAACAATGCCCTCTCGCGCATCTTCGAAACGAGCGATTGGAATCTGGGTACCAACCTCAGCACAGGCGACCAAGGATGGACCGATTTGGAAGTCGAAGGCATACTGTCCGGAAGGTTGCTGAACAATCGCCTACTGATCAACGGCAACTTTGGCTATCGCGAGAATCCACTGACCAACACCAACTTCATCGGTGACTTCAAAGCCGAGTGGCTGCTTAATAGGTCGGGTAACATACGCTTAAAAGCCTACAACGAAACCAATGAACGATACTATATCAAGAACAACCTCACCACACAAGGAATAGGCATTATGTATAAGAAAGACTTCGACCGATGGAGCGATTTACTATTTTTCAAGCCTAAGCGCATCAAACCGATCACAGACAAATCGTCTTCGCGAAGCAAGGTGAATGAAAAGCGTCATCCTCCAATCGCCACCCCATAATTCTCTCTCCCACAACAGGCCTATTCATCAATGAGTTACCAACCACCTATACTTATTCTACCAAGTGTTTGCACTTACCTTCCAAAGTGCCCACACTTCGCTCGGTAACCACGGCCTCTTAGCCGACAAACTGTTTATCTCTTCTCAAAATCGCAACAACCCTATGGCAACAATCGTCAAAGCATTCGGAACACAAGCTCCTCATCAAGATTTAGAGCCTTTGTATATCAAGCGTAGAGAGCTTCAGGCACACGACGTCGAATTGGAAATTCTCTATTGCGGCATCTGCCACTCGGACTTACACACCATCGCCAACGATTGGAAGGGAACAACCTATCCCGTTGTGCCGGGCCATGAAATCTTGGGACGAGTAATTCAAATGGGTTCCTCGGTCAACAAATTCAAAAAAGGTGATTTGGTGGGAATCGGTTGTATCGTAGACAGTTGTGGTCACTGCGAACATTGCCAAGACGGAAACGAACAGTTTTGTGAGGAAGGTGCTACCATTTCGTTCAACAGTCCCGACAAGCATTTGGGTGGAATGACCTACGGTGGATTTGCAAAGACCTACGTCTGCAACGAGAACTACGTAGTTCACATCCCACCCTTCTCTTCTCTACCCGAGGTTGCCCCCCTTCTGTGCGCCGGAATCACTGTCTACTCTCCGCTGAAACATTGGAAAGTGGGTCCCGACACCCGGGTGGGGATCTTGGGCTTGGGAGGTTTGGGACATTTGGCCATCAAGATAGCCAAAG
>JAXFUC010000083.1:0-7083 GCA_034176395.1 Bacteroides sp.
GCGTGAGCGAGTGACGGCCACATTCAAACGCCGTTCGCCACCCACTCTGTTGAGTGGGCCGAAGTTCATGCTCACCTTACCATCGGCATCGGGACCATAGCCTATGGAAAAGAGAATCACATCTCGTTCGTCACCTTGCACATTCTCCAAGTTCTTCACAAACAGAGGTTCTTCACACTCGGTGGCTATCACTTCCAAATCGGGATTAGTCACAAAGAAATCGGCCAACATATCTTCGATGAGCGACTGTTGAACCATACTGAATGTAACCACCCCGATGCTACGTTTGCGCAGCTCCTCATCTCGCAGTCGCCGCGCAATCTCATCGACCACTGCCTTTGCCTCTGCCTTGTTCTGCCGGGTACGCCCTTTGTCGTAATGCCCATCGATAGCAATCAGCTGCACCTTGGAACGGATATTGTCGGGCGATGGGAAGGTCATCAATTTACTTTCGTAATACTCTTCGTTGCTGAAGGTTATAAGGCTTTCGTGCTTGCTTCGGTAGTGCCACAGCAAGTACTTGGAAGGCATGGACAAAGCCAAACAATCGTCGAGCACACTTTCCAGGTCTTCCAACTCCGGATTTTCCTCGTCTGTAGTGTTGACCGAGAAGAAGTTAGTGGGAGGCATTTGCTTGGGGTCGCCCACGACAATGAGTTTCTTTCCTCTGGCAATGGCACCCACAGCTTCCGAAGTCGGCATTTGGGAAGCCTCATCGAAGATAATGAGGTCGAAAGGTTCGGAATCGGGGTCAATGTATTGAGCCACCGAGAGCGGGCTCATCAGCATACAAGGTGCCATGCGCGAGAGCAGTGTGGGCATTTGATCGAACAATTTACGAATGGACATACCACGCCCGTTGTTACGAATGTTGCGCTGAAGCAATCCCACTTCAGAGTTCTGCACAGCTTCTTGCGTAAACGATGGGATGGCCGACACCAGCTTGGCAAAGAGCTCTTGACGAGTCAAAGCTTCGTAGGCTGCCGCCGACTCTTTGTAGCGAGCAATGACGTCGTTGAACATTTTTCCGTTGAACAGCTCCAGTTCAGGTCGGGTCGATAGGATGTGCCGTGCCATGGCTTGGTACATCGTTTTGCGGAATGTCGGTTTCCATTGTGCCATGTCCTTGTGCTCGGCAGTCACGGCAGTCACCACGAAGTTCAGTCCCAGCTGCTCCAATCGTCGTGAAGCTTCGAGCCATTGATACCAATCTTTCAGTCCTGAGTCGAGATGTGCCTGCCATTGGCGCACCCGATCAGGCAGTTCGCGTACGTCCTTCACAGAACTGCAAAGCGACTCCCAATCCACTCCCAAGCAGAGTTGCAAAGCCTGCGTTGTGGCTTGCAAAGCGTCCGTATTCTGCACCGTCCCATTTAATACATCGCCATAACATTGCTTAAATGCCGGCAATCCTTCGCCAAGCAGCGAAGCCAAGGTCTCTTTCAGCCGAGTTGCTTGTTGCGGCTCACCGGCACAAGCGATGAGCGATGCCTGGATACCTGTCAAATGAGTGGTAGCAGCCGACAGTTGCTCCCAATCGGCCTCTTCCGGATTGCGTACGGATAGGGCAGACCATTCGTTTTCATAGGTTTTCAGTCGATCGAGTTCCCGACGATAGTTCACCAAACATTCGAGCAACGATGGCACTTCATTCGCATCAAACGAGCGATGTGCGTAGGCCGACAAGGCTTTGCACACCTTGCGACGCCCAAAGAATCGGGGCAAGAACCAATCGGCCGAAGCCCTTGTCCAGGCTTGTAGCAAGGATTCGGCAGGCAAGGTCAGCACCTCCGGACGACAAACGGCCTCAATCTCCTTGCGCAAGTCTTGGCAGCGTCTGCCGTGCAAGCAAGCTTGCTCCATGGCTGCAATCCATTGTGACAACCCCGCCGAAGTAAGCAGATAGGCGGGCAAGAGCGGAGTGGCAGCCAAATGTTTGGCCAGTTCTGCCCAAGCTGAAAAGGCTTGAGGTGAGAGAGGAGAAGACTCACCACTGCCCAAGAGGGCACGCAATGCAGCGATTTTACGATACAAATCGTCAAACTTCGTAAGATAACCGGCCAGCAAAGGGGCGGCTTCGTCTTTGAGCGAAGCCGAATAGGTTGCCGGGCACAAAGCATTCAACGGGTGATTAAAAGGATGACCGCAAGCATGAGCCGCACTGACAGCTCTATCCATAGCCTCTTCCCAAGCATCGATCACATCGGGAGTACAGTCGGCAAGTCGAGCCACGGGAAATCCATCCCACACCTCGCCTTCGATGTGCAGGTAGCGAGCAATGGCATCGTAAAGCGATAGTCCGAAATTGTGCCTATGGTGCAGAGCCTCTACATAGGCATATTGCTCTGTGCGTAGCTTGGCCAAGCGTTCGGCCTCGCGAGCAAAACCTTCGGGAGAGCCTTTGCGCACCAACTCGGTAGTATGGCGCAACTGAGTCAGCACGGCCGACTTCTTGGCCTTATTAGAGTGTAGTTCCAAGCAAAAATCGCCGATACCCAACGCTTTGAGCCTTTTCTCCACCACCGAAAGAGCCGCCATCTTCTCGGCCACAAACAGCACTCGCTTGCCACGATACAAGGCGTTGGCAATGATGTTGGTAATGGTTTGCGACTTTCCCGTTCCCGGTGGGCCGTGAAGGATGAAACTTCGCCCACCTACGGCCTCGTAGACAGCCTCCAACTGCGAGGAGTCGGCACTGATGGGCAGTAACACCTCGTCTGCACCCATACCTTGCTCAATCTGCGTGGCATCTCCGTCGGTAGACTCCACCTCCCAGCGAATCTGCCCTTCCATCAGGCTGGCCACGATGGGATTCTTGGCCAGTTTGTCGGCATTGTTATGTATATCGTTCCATAGAATAAACTTGCTGAAGGAGAAAATGCCCAGCATGCCCTGCTCTTCCACCTCCCACCGGCGCATATCCTTCACAGCATGTCTGACGGTGGCAAAGACACGTGGCACATCCACACCCTGTTCATCCGTAGGTAGGATTTCCAAACCGGCAACCCGTAGGTCAAAATTTTGGCGCAGCATCTCAAGCAGTGTGATGTTGACCATCGTTTCCTCCTCGCGTGTTCGCAACACATACCCACCGACCAATGGCTTGCGCACCAGCTCCACCGGTACGAGAAGGATGGGGGCATAACGAGGCCGTTCGCTGGTGGGTGTCTCGTACCAGCGTAACAGCCCCAGAGTGAGATAGAGCGTATTCGCTCCGTTTTCCTCGAGCGAAGCCCGAGAGGTGCGATACAGATGCGTGAGGTTCGTACCCAGCTCTTGCTCGCTCAAGAAAGTGCGCAACCGCTTCTGCTTCACTTCCGAGGTCGACATGGCTCGCCAGGCCTCTGCATTGTCGGGCATGGGATACAGCCCGTAATTTACTTCGGGTAGCGGCATGTCGCTTGGACGATGAAACAAAGAGAACTCACTTCCGCCGGTCAAGGCATCTTCGAGCAAAGCCCAATCGGTGGGCATGAGTTGCATCAAATTCTTGGTGATGCGTATGTTGAGCAGACTATTTCGCAAGCTGAGGTCGAGCAAGCGGCGTTCCCACAACGTCTGTTTGGTCAGCGACCGGCCATTCATCTCGCTGTTGATTTCATAAGGGTTGATGGTTTGCGGAGCCGCATAAGAAGATTGTCCTTCCTCTGCTGCATCTTCCACTACCCTCCAACCCGTTCCGTCGGCTATGCGTTGCGGAATGGGACGGATGCCCGAAAAGCGCGCCCGCTTCACATCCAGGGCCAACACAAACTCTGCATTGCCCTTTCCAAGTAGCTCTTCGGATTGGCGCACCGCCTCGTCGAACTCCACCTGCCTACCGGCATTCATACCCGTTGTTTCCACCGTCACCAGCTCGTGTATGCCGGCTGCCATGCGTTTGGTCAGCAGGGTTGCATCGTCTACGATGGCATCGGGAAAGGTTTCGGGCTGAAGCCACCCGGCTGCAAAAGCGTGTCCATGGGTCACAACAATCAACGTGTGGATGCCTATGGCCTCCAAACAGCCGGCATAGAGCAGTGCCATATCGAGACAAGTGCCCAAACGTTGCGACAATACCGTGTCGGCAAGCCGCACGCGCTGCCCGGATTCCTCGAATCCGGCCGGAGGAGTATTGTAAATGATTTCCAATTCACCCAAAGCGGCATAGATGGCAGCCATCTGTTTGCGCACGCGGTCGGGGTTGCGACTTTGGTATTCGTCCAGCGATGGGCTGCCCGTCCACTGCTCCAAGATGGCTGCTGCCCGATGAAGCACGGGGGCAAGGGCTACATGATTGGGGGTGATGTAGGCGGCCAATACCTCGGGATGTACGTTGAGACCACACCACTGGTCATATGCCAACAAAACAACCTCAAAGTCTTGTTGCAACAAGCACTCGTTGCCGGAAAACACCTCGACCCGGTAATTCCCCGTCAGACGCTCGGTCAACGAAGCCAAATACGTTGCAGACAACACCAAGTTGGGAGCTAACACCGCCTCTGCACCGGGTTCCAAACGATCGAGGTGTAAAGGCACAGCCGTGCCAAACTCGGGGTTGGCCGTCAAAGAAATGCGCAAATCGGTCAGAATCGCTTCGCCTCGATTGGTCAAAATGAGACGATGAATCATAGGAATGCGATTTTGGTGCAAGGCAAAGTTGATGCAGGGCAAGTAGTCGAAAGTAAGACTGAGAGAAGCAGCGTTCTGGTTCATAGATGCGTGCAGTAAATAGATGAAGGGCAACGTGCCCACATGGGATTTGTAAAGCGTAGACACTCAGCGTGGGACAAGCAAACTTTTCTTTTCCGAAAAACAAGGACCTTCGCATGAAGAGGTGGTTCATTGCCACTCGGCAAACCACACACTCCCTTCAACCAAGCACTCTCCTGCTTATCGCAGCACAAACGGCCACCTTTCAAGCAACAAATGTATGCTTTTTTTTCTACCTAAGAATACCGTCGAAACGACAGCTTGACAAATCATCCATCACAAACACACTAACCACCTTATTCTCACACTAAAAATTCATTTATTAACCCTCGAAAAACTATTTATCGTGAGCGAAAACACAATTCAAAACATGAAATGTACACTCCAGCTTTCGAACTGAACACCTCCTGATTTGACCTATAAATCTCATACCTCGAATTACCCCTCCTACACCTTGAATCACCACTTTGCTCCGAAGGGAAAGAAACTCAATGCCCCGAAACTCTCCATCTGTCTACAAACCAAACATATTTCCGGTAGCCTCAACTCATCTCCGATGTCCTCAAACAAAGAGGTGGGCTATTAGCCCACCTCTCGCTTCAATTCACGCACCCACAAGGGGGTGCGACATTGGCTTGATTGAACAAATTCCTCACCTTATAATTTCAACTCACGCATTAAAAAAATACGAATCTGGTAGGAAGAACGAAATAATTGCTCCCGAATCTCCATTCACATACTCGTGAGAGGAATGGAAGTGTCCGAATCCACAGTGCGCAGTAAAAGGCCGTTTTTCGCTTTTCTCGAAGATAAAATTCCACTCTATTTATCGTCTAAATACCGAGTAGAGTATCTTAAAAGCACCGCAAAAGAAGCTTCGATTCTGAATCAAACATGATTCTTCATTTACATTTCTTTACACAACCTTAAAAGCACTTGTAACCTACCTGGCAAAGATACCTCTTTATAACGAAAAAGAGTATATTTTTCTCTGAAAATGCTTATAAATGCTCCTCAAAGTCTTAAATTGCGAGTGAGATTTTTAACAACTCCGATTTGTAGAGATTGACTTTTGACTCTTCATTCAGTCAACACATCAAGTATCTCCTTAACCATAAAAAACACGTCCAAACGAAACACATTGATTATTAGCGACTAAACACCACTGTCTATATGTATTCAACAAAAAAGTTTATTCTTCATGTTTTATTCCTCACTTTATAGAAAAGAATATATATCTTTGCAGCAGAAGAGAAAAGGAAATGTAAATAGACAAAAAGAATATAGAAATGAAAACACACAGCTTTCTTGCACATATAAATAGAGAAAGAGACACCCAGCCATTGAATGATCATGCAAATGGTGTAGCTCGGTTATGCGGCGAGTTTTGTTCTCAAATCAATCCCCGCTGGCGAAACGTAGGGGTTGCTTTGGGCCTTCTGCACGATCAAGGTAAATATCAAAAGGCTTTTCAGGCATACATAAGAAAGGCTTCGGGCTTGACCGAGTTAGGCCCGAATCGCGCCCCTCATAGTATGGCCGGAGCAATTTATGCATATTCCCTATTCAAGAAGAATGATAATGAAGCGTTGGCTCGGGTACTGGCTTATTGTGTGGGTGGCCATCACAGAGGATTGCACGACAGCTTTGAACTGGACAGTGCACTCAAGATGGCCGATAATCAAAGGCTTTGTCGTGATATGCTCCGCGATGCTCCCGAAGTTGCCACGACATTAGCCAAGCAGCTGACACAGCAGCTTCGATTGTCGAATGTTATGGCCGTGGATGAAGAGGATCGTCCGCTTTTTATACGTATGCTTTTTTCGGCCTTGGTGGATGCCGACTATCTCGACACCGAAGCTTTTATGGATGAAGAGAGAGCTGCGAAGAGAACGAGGGCCGGAGAGGTGAATGTTTTGTGGGAAACGCTGCGAGATAAACTCAAAGCACGAACGGATAGTTTTGATACCGCAACCCTCATTAATCGAACACGAGCCTACTTCTTGAATCAGTGTCGCCACCATGGAGCAAATCATGAGCCGGGTATTTATTCGCTGTTCTTGCCAACCGGAGGAGGTAAAACCTTGTCCTCAATGGCATGGGCTATTGAGTCGGCTATATGTCGGAAGGCCTCTCGCATCATCTATGTCATACCCTATACATCCATTATTACCCAAACAGCTGAGATATTCAAGCAAATCTTTGGTGAAGAATACGTGTTGGAGCACCACAGCGAGATAGATATTAGCGATGAAGACGAGTACGACAAGAAGAAACTACTGGCCGAAAACTGGGATGCCCCGATTGTGATTACCACGAACGTTCAAATGTTTGAGTCTCTTTACTCGCATCGTCCCGGTCGTTGCAGGAAACTACACAATATTTGCAATG
>JAXFUC010000084.1:0-3436 GCA_034176395.1 Bacteroides sp.
TTAATGCTTATCGTGGCTGTGACGGATTGTGCTCAGAAGAAAATCGAGGCTGGTAAGACCAAATTGGTTCCTACGAATGAAGACCTCAATCCTAATATGAAGTTTGCGACCAACCGGTTTGCAGTTCAACTCTCTCAAAACAAGGCTCTGATTGATTTTGCCGAGACTCAGAAGCGTAGCTGGACTGCGGAGCAGGAATTTGTGAAGAGATTATTGGAGCAAATTTCAGAAACCGATATTTATCACGCTTATATGGAGTGCGAGGAAGATTCTTACGAGGTCGATAGAGAGGTCTGGCGGAAGTTGTACAAGACTTGCATCATGCCCAATGAAGAATTGGATCACTTACTCGAAGAACAGAGTCTCTATTGGAACGATGATAAAGAGATTGTCGATACTTTCGTTTTGAAGACAATCAAACGTTTCAAACCGGAGAATGGCGAAAATCAAGACTTATTGCCCGAGTTCAAGGACGAGGAGGATCGCGAGTTTGCTCGCCGTCTTTTTCGTAGAGCTTTGCTGAATATGGATTACTACCGTAACTTGATTGGCGAGAACACTAAGAATTGGGATTTGGATAGAATCGCGTTTATGGACATTGTAATCATGCAGGTTGCTTTGGCAGAAGTTTTGAGTTTCCCCAATATCCCGGTGAGCGTGTCATTGAACGAATACGTGGATATTGCGAAGTTGTACAGCACCGCCAAGAGTGGAAGTTTTATCAATGGAACGCTGGATGCCATTGTGAAGAAACTGAAGAGAGAAGGTAAACTTACCAAATAAAGAAATCCCCTTGAAGAGGATTTGAAAAATACTAACCAATCAATAAACGACTTATGATGAACCTATTTTTATTGCAAGCTCCGGCAGCAGGAGGAGGAAGTATGATGTGGATTCTGATGCTCGGTATGTTCGTTATCATGTACTTTTTCATGATTCGCCCTCAGAATAAGAAACAGAAAGAATTGGCAAACTTCCGCAAACTGTTGCAAGTGAATCAGCAAGTTGTTACGGCCGGTGGCATTTTTGGAACTGTGAAAGAAGTGGCCGATACTTATGTGATACTTGAGGTGGCATCCGGAGTAAAGATTAAGGTGGATAAGAATTCGATCTATGCAGATGCGACGGCGGTAAACGCTCAAGCAAAATAGAAATAAGGTGATTGCTATGCTTCGTGATTGGAAAGAACGAACTCAGCAAGGTTTGATTATACGGCAAAAGATCAAGAATTTCCTACTTAGTCAGCGAAGTAGGGAGTTCTTGATCTTTCTGTTTTTTTTCTTCATTGCAGCTGCTTTTTGGTTGGTTCAGACGTTAGATAGAACCTATGAGATGGATATTCCCATCCGTTGGCAGATGGAAGCAGTTCCCAACGAGATTGTATTGACGTCCGAACCGGAAGAATACATCAAAGTGAGGGTGAAAGATAAAGGGACGGCATTATTGAATTATAAACTTAGCCGTGGCTTTTTCCCAATCGTGCTCAACTTCTCTGACTATGCGAATAAGAAGGAACTTTTTCGTGTTCCAACCGCTCACTTGAATCGACAAGTATCCACCCAACTTTTTGCCTCCTCGAAGATTGTTTCGATAAAACCTGATACATTACTGTTCATATATGCATCGGCAGAATCGAAGAAAGTACCGGTGAGATTGGAAGGAAAAGTTTCAGCAGCTTTGAAGTATTACATAACAGATACTATCATCCAACCCGATTCGGTGTTGGTGTACGCTCCTTCGAGGTTACTTGATACGTTGAAATCAATTGATACCGAGGTTGTCAATTTCTCTGATTTGTCTGAAAAGAAAAGCTATACGGCTTCACTTGCGAAGCAGAAAGGTATGAAACTTGTTCCCGATGCGGTTGATTTGAATTTTCTGGTCGATATGTATACGGAGAAAACTATTGAGATCCCTGTAATAGGTGTCAACTTCCCACCTGATAAAGCTTTTCGTGCCTTCCCATCCAAGGTAAAAGTAACTTTTCAAGTAGGGGCAAAAGACTTTAGCGAAATTAAGGAAAACGACTTCAACGTATTGGTATCTTATGATGAACTGTTGAAACTTGGAAGCAATAAATATAGAGTGTCGCTGAAGGCTCTTCCCAACAGGAAGATATATAATGTCCGTATCTCTCCCGAGGAAGTCGATTTCCTCATAGAACAGTTTACCACAGATGGCAATTAGGATAGGTATAACCGGGGGGATAGGCAGTGGCAAGTCGGTTGTATCTCGCTTGTTGGGGCTGATGGGAATTCCCATTTATGATTCGGACACAGCAGCCAAAGTCATATTGACGACCAATCGTTTTTTGCAGGAGCAACTGAGTTTGTTGGCAGGAAGGAATTTATTTCCCGGCGGGATATTGGATAAAGAGGCTTTGTCTTCTTTCCTCTTTGCAAATCAGGAGAATGTCGCTCGGGTAAACGAGGTGATTCATCCCTTGGTGAAGAAAGACTTCCGGGAGTGGGTTGCTCAGAGAACCATGCATCCGTTTGTCGGAATTGAATCGGCCATCCTCATAGAAGCAGGTTTTGAAAGTGAAATAGATTTCTTGGTGACAGTATGTGCTCCTCGACCCCTGAGAATAGACCGAGTAATGAAACGCAGTGGACTTACCCCGGCAGTTATAGAGCAGCGGATGCTGGTACAGCTGGATGATGTAGCCAAATGCGCCAAAGCTCATTTTGTGATAATCAATGATGGCGTAACTCCACTTCTTCCTCGCCTTTGTGAGCTAAGAGAGCTGCTATCTCAAAAATATGATTACCTTTGTTCTCCCAAAAGGAATAGCTAATTCAAATGTTATTATAAAATAGATTTTTATGCTGAGAACCATCTTGTCTATTTCAGGAAAGCCCGGTCTGTATAAGCTTGTTTCGCAAGGTAAGAATATGCTTATCGTGGAGAGTGTGGACGCTGCTAAAAAACGTATGCCGGCTTATGGACATGAGAAATTGAGTGCTTTAGCCGATATTTCCATTTATACAGATGCCGAAGATGTGCCACTGCCCGAGGTACTCGAGGCTGTGAAGGTTAAGGAGGATGGCAAGATCGCTTCCATCGATCCTAAGAAAGCCGATGCAACTGCATTGCGTTCTTATATGGCTGAAGTATTGCCCAATTACGATCGCGACCGCGTTTATACGTCGGACATTAAGAAACTCATTTCTTGGTACAATCTATTGATTGAGAATGGGCTCTCCGATTTTAAGCTTGCAGACGAAGCCACTGAAGAATAATCATCCTACAATTGTACGATACGAACACTCCGCTAAACTTATCACAGTTTGCGGAGTGTTTTTTTATTTGTTTGCCGATGCCTATCGAATGAAATAGGAATAAAGTGAAAAACCTTTGTATTTATTTGGTTTATATTATAAACTTATTCATCTTTGTCGAGAATTCTTGTGAGCGCGCACCAAGAGTTCGTTTT
>JAXFUC010000085.1:0-9763 GCA_034176395.1 Bacteroides sp.
CTGTCTCGGTCGATATACATAAAAATCCACCGTCAGGATAGTGCGAAATCCCTGCTCCAATATCATAAGTATAGCCCTTCTCCTCTCTAATTGTACTCATCAGTCGACTACCGAAATAGCCCCCCAAAGCCGTAACCAATACTTTTAGCTTCAAATAATCCGGATGTGTACGTTCCAATGTCAGGCATCCTAATTTAACCGCACTTTGCAGAGCTGTATCCCGACTCACGAAGAAACGTTTCTCAGTTGTTGTCGACAACGGATAATCCGGTAAAGCCAAGCTGATTCGTTCATCACCAAAAGGCGAAGTAAAGATTCTTTCCAATTCTTTTAACACCTCGTCGGTCACTTTACCGGATACATAAACAGAGCAATTCTTGGAACGGAAGTGTTTCTCATGAAAGCCTCGAAGCAATTGCGGCGTCAATGCACGATAATCTTCTTCCTCGACCCATTGCCCACAAGGATGATTCTCTCCGTAAAGTCCCCTCATCAAAACACGTTGTGCGGGCAAATCGACCTTGGACATGTTTACTCTGAACTGCTGCATGTTAACCTCGGTCACTCTATCCAAACGATCTTGAGAGAAGAGAGGCTCTCGAATCATTTCATTTACCAAATCAAGGGTTTCGGCCAAATGTTTATTGAGCGAATAAATCGTAAGACCCGAGAATGTGGATGTACAATAAGACGACAACCAAGAACCCAGTCCATCCAGCCGCTCGGCAAGAAAAGAAGCCTCGTGCGCTCGTGTTCCTTCCTGCAACATTCGAGCTGTAAAAAGGGCTTCCAACTTTTGAGATTGATGCCACCGGCCGCTATGAAACAGAATATCCAACCTGACAACTTCTTGTTCACCTGCTCGAATCACTGCCAAAGGTATTCCATCGGGCAACATCAACCGCTCGGGTGTCATTATATGTATTTCCTCCAGCCGTTGAACTGCCGGTTGAATTTTTCTATTCATAGCTTCATTTCTTTTCAATATACTTCAAATAAGTCTCCGCACGCTGCAAGTCCTGCGGTGTATCTATTGCAATGGTATTCAGTTCGTTTATCTCCACTCTTACCCGATAACCATTCTCCAACCAACGCAATTGTTCGAGAGATTCCGCCTGCTCCAAAACAGATGGTGGCAAACCGACCAATGCTTGTAACACTTCTCGACGAAAACCATACAATCCCAAATGTTTATACACTTGTGGATGTTTCTCTTCGACTCCTCCGGTCAAATTCCGGTGGTAAGGAATCATGGCTCTACTGAAATATAGGGCTCTTCCATCCGCCCCAAATACAACCTTCGTACACGAAAAGTTATCCGTAAGCTCTGCTGCTGTCTGAGGAATTGCAAGCGTGGCAATCGACGTTTCCGAATTCTCGAAACAAAGCTTCACTTGTTCTATTTGGGTGGGAGAAATAAACGGTTCATCACCTTGAATATTAATCACCACATCGGCCTTGCTATCAATCAATCGCAATGCTTCTTCACAACGTTCCGTTCCGCTTAGATGTTCCTTGGAGGTCATCACTGCCTTTCCGCCGAAACCATGAACTGCCGTGGCTATTCGCTCATCGTCTGTCGCCACGTACAATTCGTCCAGACAATCGATTACCCTCTCCCATACGTGTTGAATCACAGGCTTACCGCCCAGCAAGGCCAAAGGTTTACCGGGAAAGCGTGTGGAGTTGTAACGAGCTGGAATAATACCTACAAAGCGTTGGGTTGTCTGAAATGAATGCGGCAGATCCAGCTCGTGCAGCAAAGTATGCACATAAGGCCTTTCCCAATCCGTAGGTTTACACACCGAACCATTGCAAGCAAGAAGGTCGATATCCAGTTTTACAATTTCTTTTTCTTTGTCCTGCGACACACGGCCGGCCATCCGCTCGACAAGTTTGAATAAATCCACCACCTCCCGTTGAATCAACGGTGAAGTGAAACTGCCCAACCGATTGAGAAAACAAGCTTGGTTGACTCTCATGCCCATGGGAGCAGTGGTCACTTGCGATGTAAACCGAATGCCGGGGAAACACCTCTCCAATGCCTCACATGCTTTCGACAGATTTTCCGGTGCCTCGTGGTTGCTACCTAAACAACAGACATACGTGTGCAACATCGAGCTATTGGCCGTTGGTTAGTTGAATAAATCGTCCAGCTCCATCAGTTCTTCACCCGTAGACGACTGTTCCGATGTGCCACACGGATTGAAGTCTTCGGGCAGATTGAAATGCTCGTCCTGCTTGTAGCCAAGCGTAGGATCTTCGTATACCTTCTTCATAAACTTGGCCCAAATAGGCAGAGCCAGCGACGCTCCTTGCCCATAGGTCATGGTATCGAAGTGAATATCTCGCTCTTCTCCACCGACCCAACAGCCCGAAACCAACGAAGGGGTGAAACCCATGAACCAACCATCAGAATTTCGGTTGGTCGTTCCGGTTTTTCCCGCCACATCGGCCGTAATGCCATAACGCCTCACCCGGCCACCGGTACCTTCGTTAATCACAGCTCTCAACATAACCAACATCTTGTAAGCACTCTCTGCGCTGATTACTTCGTCCATTTGTGGAGCAAACGAGGCGATAACATTACCCTGGCTATCCTCAATACGACTGACAAATAGGGGGGCAACTCGAATGCCACTATTGGCAAAGGCTGTGTAGGCACTAACCATCTCTCCCACGGAAATTTCGCAGGGACCCAAGCAGAGCGATACGGTGGGTTGAATGTCGCGATTCAACACACCGAAACTTTCAATAAGTCGCTTCAAGGCATAGGGATTCAATTTATCCATAAGATAAGCGGATATCCAGTTGGACGAATTGGCCAATCCCCACTTTAATGTTACCATTTCTCCATAGCGAGCCTTGGTTGTATTGCGTGGCGACCAGGCCTTGCCATTCTCATCGAGCAAGGTTTGCTCCACATGACGCACCTCGTCGCAGGGCGAGAACCCATTTTCCATAGCCAGTGTATAGAGATAGGGCTTGATGGTAGAACCCACTTGTCGGCGACCCACCATGGCCATATCGTATTGGAAATAGGTATAGTCCGGTCCTCCGACATAGGCCTTCACGTATCCGGTCGTCGGATCCATTGACATAAAGCCGGTACGTAGGAAGTGTTTGTAGTAGCGAATCGAATCCAAGGGCGTCATCACTGTGTCGCGCAACCCTCCCCATGAAAACACGGTCATCGGTTCGGGCGTATTGAACGATTTCTTGATTTCCTTCTCCGAAGCCCCGGCTGCCTTCAACGCACGATAACGATCGGTTTGCTTCATGGCCTTGGCCAAAATCTCATCGACTTGTTCTTGACTGAGCATATTGCTGAAAGGGGCCTTGGAGCGTCCTTTCTTTTCCTTGAAGAACTTGGCTTGCAAATCCTCTCCAATGTGTTCCTTCACCGCCTCTTCGGCATAGCGTTGCATCCTCGAGTCGATGGTGGTATAGATCTTGAGACCGTCGGTATAGATATTATAGTTCGTTCCGTCGGGCTTTTGATTCTTCGCACACCATCCATACAATGGATTGGTTTCCCACGCAATGGAGTCTTCGTAATACTTTTGACTCTGCCATCCGCGATAGTCCTCAGGCTTCGGTTTCTTCGCAGTCATGATGCCACGCAGGTATTCCCTCAAATAAGTAGCCAGACCTTCTTTATGGTCTACTCGGTTATAGGTTAGCTTCAGTGGCAGACGCTTGAGCGAGTCGCAAGCCGAGGAGGTGAGATATCCCGCCTTTTCCATTTGTTCCAAAACCACGTTTCTACGTTCTCTCGAACGCTCGTTAAAGCGCACGGGATTGTAAAGCGAAGGATTCTTACACATACCCACCAACGTGGCTGCTTCTTCGATCTTCAGATCCTTTGGCTCACAAGCGAAGTAGGTATAAGCGGCGGTCTTGATGCCCACGGCATTATTGAGGAAGTCAAACTTGTTGAGATACATGCTTAAGATTTCTTCCTTCGTATAATAACGCTCCAATTTCACCGCAATGACCCACTCGATGGGTTTCTGAAACAGCCGTTCCACCTTTGATCTGGCCACATTGCTGTATAATAGCTTTGCCAATTGCTGGGACAAGGTACTTCCACCTCCTGCACTCTTCATACCCATCAGCCCCGTCTTAACCACGGCACGCAGCAGGGCCTTTCCGTCGATGCCCGAGTGTTGCGAGAATCGTATATCCTCGGTGGCTATCAAGGCTTCGATGAGCTTGGGCGACAATTCTTCATACGATGTGTATACACGGTTTTCTTTACTGTACGACCACGTTCCCAGCACCTTCCCATCTTCGGACAATACCTCCGTGGCAAATTTGTAAGTGGGATTCTCCAATTCTTCGATAGGGGGCATATATCCTATCCATCCTTGTGCTATGGCCCAAAATGTACCGATCAATATCAATACGGTCAACCCGAAGGCCAACCATAGAAACTTAACGCATTTACGAATCATCTTTCTGTTCTTAGTTACCTATTGGAGGGTCAAAGGTATATAAAAACCAAACAAAGACCAACCCCTACTATCCACATCTTTCGATTGTTCCACGCTCACTCTTTGCACTTGACAAGGAAACTACCCACACTTACCGCTCAAAGTGTGGGCACTTGGTTTGTAAAGTGCCTCCACTTTGCAAACCAAGTGTACGAAGCCACAACAACATTCCTCGTCTTGACACTGCCACCATTTGTGCAAACACCTTAGTCTTTCTCCGTAAAGACACAATTTGCCAACTTTTCCCTTTCATCGAGAGGGAAACAACTCAGAAAGAGAAAAGTACATCCGCCCCTCTCCGAGACAAGACAATTTGTCATATAGACAAAACAAAATGCAGACAAATAGACATGTAATGAATCCAAAAGAAAGACAAAACGGCACAAACGACTAAACGGCAAACAAGTTGCCGCCCTGAATGCAAACAATTAAACAAAAAGAAAGGAGACATTAGATATGAATTTTGAACGTTTTACCATCAAATCGCAAGAGGCCATACAAGCAGCCTTGCAACTGGCTCAAGAGCGAGGCCAGCAGGTCATCGAACCGGCGCACATTCTTCAAGGACTGATGAATGTAGGAGAAGAGGTGAGTCGTTTCCTCTTTCAAAAACAAGGCATATCCCCCGAAATCATTGCATCTAAGAATCTGAAATTCATTGACTCTCTGCCCAAAGTTTCGGGTGGAGAGCCCTATCTCAGTCGCGAAGCAAACGAGGTGTTGCAACAAGCCATGCGCAATGCCAAGGAAACGGGAGATGAGTATGTAGCCATTGAACATTTAATGATGGCTCTGCTGCAAACCTCAGGAACCACCTCTGCCCTACTCAAGGAAGCCGGCCTAAGTGTCGACGGACTGAAAACAGCCATAGCCGACCTACGCAAAGGAAAAAAAGTAAACTCCCCATCGAGCGAAGACACGTATCGCTCCCTGGCCAAGTATGCCATCAATCTCAACGAAGCGGCTCGCAACGGCAAACTCGACCCGGTGATCGGTCGCGATGAGGAAATACGGCGTGTGTTGCAAATCTTGAGTCGGCGCACCAAGAACAATCCCATCCTTATCGGTGAGCCCGGAACCGGGAAAACGGCCATTGTCGAAGGGCTTGCACACCGCATCCTGCGAGGCGATGTGCCCGAGAACCTTAAAGACAAGCAGCTATACTCGCTCGACATGGGTGCTTTGATTGCAGGTGCCAAGTACAAGGGTGAGTTTGAAGAACGGCTGAAAGCAGTGGTCAATGAGGTCAAAGAGTCCGAAGGCGAAATCATTCTCTTCATCGACGAAATCCACACGCTCGTGGGAGCCGGTAAGGGAGAAGGAGCCATGGATGCGGCCAACATTCTCAAGCCTGCCCTTGCCCGAGGAGAACTGCGTTCCATAGGTGCAACAACCTTGGACGAGTATCAAAAGTATTTCGAGAAAGACAAAGCCTTGGAGCGACGCTTCCAAATTGTCATGGTCGAGGAGCCGGATGTGGCTAGTACCATCTCTATTCTACGTGGACTGAAAGAAAGGTATGAAAACCACCATCATGTGCGCATCAAGGACGATGCCATCATCGCAGCGGTGGAATTAAGCCACCGGTATATCACCGACAGGTTCCTGCCCGATAAAGCCATAGACCTGATGGACGAAGCCGCGGCCAAACTTCGCATGGAGGTCGACTCTCTGCCCGAGGAGCTCGACGAGCTATCACGCAAAATCAAGCAATTGGAAATCGAAAGAGAAGCCATCAAGCGCGAGGATGACAGCCAAAAGTTGAGCGAAATCAATAAGGAATTGGCCGAGCTCAAAGAGCAAGAATCCGTTCAAAAAGCGCAGTGGAAAAGCGAGAAAGAATTGATGGACAAGGTGCAGCAAGCCAAGGTGGAGATTGAGCGTCTGAAGTTCGAAGCCGACAAAGCCGAGCGTGAAGGCGACTATGGCCGAGTGGCCGAAATACGATATGGCAAACTCCAAGAACAAAACAAACTGATCGAAGACACAAGGCAACAGCTGTGCAACCTGCAACAAGGAAAAGCTATGATCAAGGAAGAGGTCAACGCCGAAGACATTGCCGACGTGGTGGCTCGATGGACGGGCATTCCCGTGAGCAAGATGCTGCAAAGCGAACGTGAGAAGCTGTTGCACATCGAACAAGAACTTCACAAACGAGTTGTTGGCCAAGAGGAAGCCATTGCCGCCATTGCCGATGCCGTGCGTCGCAGTCGGGCAGGCTTACAAGATCCACGACGCCCAATCGGCTCGTTCATCTTCCTGGGTACGACCGGAGTGGGCAAAACCGAACTGGCCAAAGCCCTGGCAGCCTATCTCTTCGATGACGAAACCATGATGACTCGCATCGACATGAGCGAATATCAAGAGAAGCACAGCGTGTCGCGACTTGTAGGAGCTCCTCCGGGGTACGTCGGTTATGACGAAGGTGGACAGCTTACGGAAGCCATTCGAAGAAAACCCTATTCGGTCGTGCTGTTCGACGAAATCGAGAAGGCACATCCCGATGTGTTCAACATCTTGCTTCAGGTATTGGACGATGGACGCCTGACCGATAACAAAGGACGCTTGGTCAACTTCAAGAATACCATTATCATCATGACCTCGAACATGGGAAGCAGCTATATCCAAACTCAGATGGAAAAGTTGCACCGGACTCACGATCGAGAATCCGTGATCGAAGAGACCAAACAAGAAGTGATGCAGATGCTCAAAAAGACCATTCGTCCCGAGTTCCTGAATCGAATAGACGAGGTGGTGATGTTCCTGCCATTGGAGGAATCGGAAGTGAAACAAATCGTTCGCATCCAGATAGACAATGTCAAGAAACTCCTTGCCGAGAATGGTGTCCGATTGGATATGACCGAAGCCGCCATCGACTTCTTGGCTCGCAGCGGTTATGATCCCGAATTTGGAGCACGCCCCGTGAAGCGTGCCATCCAACGGCATCTGCTCAACGAACTTTCTAAAAAACTGTTGAGCGGAGAAGTGGACCGCAGCAAGCCCATTCGGGTGAATCAAGAGGGAGACAGTTTGTCGTTTGGAAACTGATAGCTCGCATTTGAATTGCCTTGCAAAAAGACAGAGGGGAACGATGATTCGCCCCCTCTGCTTGAACATAAACGCCCCGTTGGCCATTTGCCAACGGGGCGTTTGTTTTGGATGGGTCTGTCGGAGATATACCACGAACCAGGACAATCTCTAACGTTTCTTTCGGAAATTGCGCCCTTTCCTATTTCCTCCTTTGGCAGGACGCTGTTCTCCGTTTCCACTGCGGTTCCCTCGTCCTCTTGATCCGGTTGAAGGCGCATAGGTGGGCGCTTCTCCCAACTCCGAAGGCAAAGGAATCTTGAAGATATCTTTCTCCAAGAAGCGTTCTATTGTGTGGAAGTTGGTTTGCTCTTTCTCGCTCACAAAAGTCAGAGCCACCCCATCGTTATTGGCTCGAGCCGTACGACCGATACGGTGAACATAGTCTTCGCTATCGTGAGGCACATCGTAATTGATAACCAGGCGTATGTCGTCTATATCAATGCCTCGGGCTACAATGTCGGTGGCTACCAAAACATTGATGCGCCCGGCTTTGAAGTCATACATCACCTTCTCTCGCTGAGCCTGCTCCAAGTCCGAATGCATCTCGTCCACTTTGAGGTGCATAGCCTTCAAAGCCTTGGTCACTTCTTTTACTTTGAGTTTGGAAGATGCAAACACGATAACTTTCTCGGGAACGGATTCTGCAAACAAATGGCGAATGATACCGGTTTTTTGACTTTCGTAGCATACGTATGCCGCCTGCACTATTTTATCGGCCGGCTTGGAAACGGCCAATTTGATTTCAGCCGGATCACGCAAGATGGTGTTTGCCAGTTGTTGAATCTTGGCAGGCATGGTGGCCGAGAACATGATGGTTTGTCTTTCCTTGGGCAAGAATTTCACTATTTGCATAATGTCGTCGTAAAAGCCCATGTCAAGCATACGATCGGCTTCATCCAAAATGAAATACGAAACCTTGGACAGGTCTACATAACCTAAACTCAAATGGGAAATCAAGCGCCCCGGCGTGGCTATCACCACATCCGCCCCTAGGGTCAACCCACGTTTTTGCTGTTCAAACAGTATCCCATCGTTTCCTCCATAAACGGCAACACTCGAAGCCGGGATGAAATAGGAGAAACCCTCCATTTGTTGGTCTATCTGCTGCGCCAACTCACGAGTAGGCGACATTATAACGCAATTGATCGCATCCTCGGGATGCTGATTCTTGGAGAGTTGATTCAAAATAGGAAGTAAGAAAGCAGCCGTTTTACCGGTTCCTGTTTGAGCCACAGCAATAAGATCTTTACCTTCTAAAATAAGCGGAATGGCTTTCTCTTGTATGGGTGTACACTCGTCAAACCTCATTGCATCCAGTGCTTCAAGGAGGTTCTCGTGCAGATTCAATTCAGAAAATTTCATCTATTCAATTTTAATTTCGAAGGAGGGATAAAGTATGTCACACATTCAAATAAGAATCTTTGAATCCCAAGAAATACAAGACTCCATCCAGCCCAATGGTGTTGATCGACTGCTTGGCATTGGCCACGACCTTAGGTTTGGCATGGAAGGCGATACCCAATCCAGCTACCCCGAGCATCGGAAGGTCATTGGCCCCATCACCGACTGCTATGGTTTGAGCAATATCGACCTTTTCCACTTGAGCAATGAGTTTCAACAACTCTGCCTTTCTCTTTCCGTCGACGATGTCCCCTAAATAGCGTCCGGTCAACTTACCGTTCTCAATTTCCAGTTCATTGGCATAAACGTAATCAATGCCAAACTTCTTTTGCAGATAGTGACCGAAATAAGTAAACCCTCCTGAGAGGATAGCAATTTTGTAGCCGTAACCCTTCAGGACAGTCATCAACCTTTCCACTCCTTCTGTAATGGGCAAATTCTCAGCAATGTCTTGCATAACCGATGCGTCCAATCCTTTGAGCAAAGCGACTCTTTGCCTAAAACTCTCGGTAAAGTCAATTTCGCCACGCATGGCACTTTCCGTAATGGCCTTAACTTCTTCACCGACACCGGCACGTATAGCCAACTCGTCGATAACTTCGGTTTCAATAAGCGTAGAATCCATATCGAAGCATATCAACCGTCTCATGCGGCGATACATATTGTCTTGTTGAAGAGAGAAATCCATTTCCAGTTCCCCCGAAAGCTCCATCAAGCGTTTTCTCATTCCCTCCTGATCTTTGGGAGTGCCGCGCACCGAGAATTCGATACAAGCT
>JAXFUC010000086.1:0-5786 GCA_034176395.1 Bacteroides sp.
CTCCTGCCGCCGCTGTTTTGTTTGTTGCTCAAAGAGAGTTGGCGATTTGCTTTTCTTCTCGATGTCTTTCTTCGGTCGGTGGCTTGCTTTCATCTTGTGAACAATGGGGTAAGTATAGGGACTATCGGCCTTTTCTCCGTGTCATGTATCCGCTACACACAAAGGGCAACCCCGATGGGAGTTGCCCTTTATCTATTGCCATTTGCGGACTATTGTTCCATTAGTTGGCAGCTGATGTTGTGGGAGTGCTGCTACAAATGTCCAAACTGATTTCCATTTCGTCGTTGATGAACGAATCTTTCAAATCGCTGAAGAGCGATTTGGACTTGTAGGTCACGTTCCATTGCGTGCGATCAATGGTGAATACCGGAGTCGAAGCTCTGTACACACCATCTACATAGCTGATACGTGCCTCGAAAGAGATGTTCTTTTCCACTCCTTTGAGCAAGAGATTGCCACTGATTCGGTGCGTTTGCTCCCCTTCGGTCAAAGGTGTGATGGAGGTGATGGTAAAGGTAGCTTCGGGGTAAGTGGTCACTTCAAAGAAGTCTTCGCTTTTGAGGTGATTTTCCAACTGCTCCTTACCGGTGGTGGGAGTCAAATCCTCGCAGTCTATGGAGTTCATATCGAGTATAAACGTTCCACCCACGGGTTGAGAATCGGCCACCAAAAGAGTTCCTGCCTTGATTTTAAGAGTTCCGTGGTGACTACCCATAGGCTTGAAGCCTTTCCAATGAAGAGCCGACGCCGAGGTGTCGATGGCTACCGAGGTTTCAGTGGATGTGTGTGCGGCAGCTTGGGCCTCTGTACCTTCCACTCGATTTTGCGTACTGCGATTACCGCAAGAGGCTACCAATAGAGCGGTAGCCACCAATAAAAATGCTGTTTGTTTCATTCCTAAAGAATAATTGTTTACTAAGAGCTGTTTGTTAGGTTATAAACATTTGTTTCTATGCTTTTGTTCAAATCGTTTGTGAAAACAATCCAATTTAAGATTAATAGTACTGCGATAGAGCGATGGAGAGAGCAAATTGTAAATATTCGCACCCTATCTGCTTACACGCCTATAAAAGGAGATGTATGACGAGAAATAAAAGTGAAGGAAAACAACCGAAAGAATGGAGAGTGAGAGAGTCGAATTTGGTTTGATGACTTTTTAAACTCTATTTCATGGTTTGATTTCTATGTTTCCTACCTATATTCATATCGTTCGTGCCTTGACTTCTACACTTCATTGCACGGTTTACGGAATACATTGAGAAATAGCGCTTTTATAAGTAGGCAAGTAGCAATTCCTGCTACTCTTGATAACAGACTTGAAGTCGGCGGTGAGCTGAGTTATCGTCCCATCTCTCGCTCTATATGAGCTATGATAGCATTTGCTTCATCGGGATGAAACCACCGGATGCTTTCGTCTCTTTTGAACCAAGTGAGCTGTTTGCGAGAATAGATGCGTGAATTTTGCTTGATTTTGTCAATGGCAAATGCAAGCTCCCATTCGCCATCGAAGTATCTGAACAACTCTTTGTAGCCCACAGTGTTGAGGGAGTTGAGGTGTCGATAGGGAAGAACCGAGCGAGCTTCGTCGAGCAATCCCTGTGCCATCATCTCGTCCACACGGTGGTTGATGCGTCGATATAGCTCTTCACGCTCCCTATTGAGACCTATTTTGATGATGTGAAACGGACGTTGTTTGGTTTGTCGGGTGCGAAAAGAGGTATAGGTGCGCCCGGTCATATAGCAGATTTCCAGGGCGTGAATCACTCGTTTGGGATTTTTCAAGTCTACGATGCGGTAGTATTCGGGGTCGAGCAAACGTAGTTCGGAGCAAAGGATTTCCAATCCTTCTTGCTCATAGCGTTGAAGCAAGGTGAGCCGAGTTTCTTCGTCGACAGTGGGAATGTCGTCTATGCCCTTGCAGACGGCATCAATGTACATCATGGAGCCTCCGCATAGCAATGCAGCTTGCGAGCGTTCAAACAATCGGTTGGCTATCTGTAAAGCGTCTTGCTCGTACTTGGCGGCACTGTAATAGTCGCTTAAACGAAGCGTGCCCACAAGGTGATGGGGCACGCGCGATAGTTGTTCGGGGGTAGGAGCTGCCGTTCCGATGTTTAGGCCTTGATAGAGCTGGCGCGAGTCAGCCGATATGATTTCGGTTTGAAGCCACTCGGCTATGCGTAGGCTCAGCTCGGTCTTGCCTACTCCCGTCGGTCCGGTCAGTACAACGAGAGTGGGGGTCATTCTTCGTAGGAAGCGGTGGTTTCCGACGTACCCATATCGAATCCTTCTTGGTCGAAATCTTCCATGTCAAAGTCTTGATCGCCATAGAAGTTCTCGTCCAAGTCGAGCGAAGTGGAAGCTATTTTCATCTCCTCAAAGTCGATCGACTGTTTGGGTGCTTCGCCTTCTTGCTTGGTACATTTGGGAGTTTTCAACTCCTTGCCGGTGATAATCTCGGACAGTTCAATGAAGAAACAACGATCGGTGAGGTAATCGAAAACGTAGATGAGCTTTTGCTTCTCGTCTTCGACCAGCTCGTTGATGGGAGTTTCTCTCATCACCCAGCTGTCCAACTCGGGGTTGTCATCCATTTCTTCCAAGGTCACTTCTTTCTCTTTTTCCCAATCATCGTCGCAGATGAAGAAAGAAGTCATTTGGTCATCGTTGTATCCTGCCGACTTTTGGATAGCCTTATGCAAATCGAAGAACGTGGCCTCCGGGCTGATTTGAATCTCTCTGAGGAAGTCGTCCACTTCGTCGGAGATAATGGTGAATCTATATATCATAGGTTTGGAGCTTGTTGATGGGTTACTTAATGATGCCTCGTTCCGAGTTGCGTACAAAGTCGAGGATGTAGTTGATTTCGGGGGTTTTCTCGAATTCGTCCTCTATTTTGTGCAGTGCATCGGTCATGTTCAATCCGCTTTGGTAAATGATGCGATAGGCATTGTGAATGAGTTCGATCGTTTCGTTGGAGAATCCGCGCCGACGAAGTCCCACGATATTGAGTCCGCAATAGCTGATTGGCTCGCGACCGGCGATGATATAAGGCGGAATATCTTTGCTGAAACGAGATCCTCCTTGAATCATGACATATCCACCGATGTGACAGAACTGGTGTATTAATACGCTGGCACTGATGATGGCATTGTCGTCTACCACCACTTCTCCGGCCATTTTGGTTGCGTTGCCAATGATGCAACCATTGCCCACAATGGCATCGTGGGCCACGTGAACTCCCTCCATGAGGAGATTGTTGCTACCCACTACGGTGCGACCTTTCGAGGCTGTGCCACGATTGATGGTCACATTCTCTCGGATAAGGTTATTGTCACCGACTTCGGCAGTGGTTTCTTCTCCTCTGAACTTTAAGTCTTGAGGTATGGCTCCGATAACTGCACCGGGGAAGATGGTATTGCCGTTGCCGATGCGTGAACCGTAGAGGATGCTTGCATTCGACATTATCTTGTTGTTGTTGCCAATCACTACGTTTTTGTCAATAAACACAAATGGAGCGATTTCTACGTTCTCACCGATCTGCGCTTCGGGATGGATGTAAGCTAATGGACTTATCATGGTGGGGGCAATTTATTTGTTCTTTACTATTTGTGCCATAAATTCGGCTTCGCAAACCACTTTCTCACCCACAAAAGCATACCCTCTCATGGTGGCAATGCCTCGACGAATGGGAGTGAGCAATTCTACGCGGAAGAGCAGTGTATCCCCGGGAACTACCTTTTGGCGGAACTTCACTCCATCGATTTTCATGAAGTAGGTAGAGTAGCTGGCCGGATCGTCCACGGAATTGAGTACAAGTAAACCTCCGACTTGTGCCATGGCCTCCACCTGCAACACGCCTGGCATGACAGGTTCTTGGGGGAAATGGCCTTGGAAGAAAGGTTCGTTAGTGGTCACGTTCTTTACGCCTACGATGTAGTTGGCACCCATTTCGATGATTTTATCGACCAATTGGAATGGGTAGCGATGAGGAAGTAGCTCGCGTATGCGGTTCACATCCATGAGGGGAGTGGCGTCGCAGTCGTAGACAGGGGCTTGCACATCGTGCATTCTGATTTCCTTGCGCATTTGGCGAGCAAACTTATTGTTTACCGTATGTCCGGGACGTGTGGCTATGATGCGTCCTTTGATGGGCTTTCCGATCAGGGCCAAATCTCCGATGACATCGAGTAGCTTGTGACGAGCACATTCGTTGGGCCAAACCAGAGGCTTATGGTTGATGTAACCCATGCGCGAAGCATCCATATGCGGAACTCCCATGATATCGGCCAGCTTGTCGTAGTTTTCCTGCGACATTTGTCGTTCGTAAATGACGATGGCATTGTCCAAATCGCCGCCTTTGATAAGGCCTGCGCCCAAAAGTGGTTCGATTTCACGAACAAAAACGAAAGTGCGGCTGGGAGCAATTTCATTCTTGAAGCGAGACATGTCTTCAAGTGTCGCAAATTGGTTGGGTAGTATTTGCGAGTCGTATGATATGAGAACATTCAGGCTGAAGTTCTCGTCGGGCAACACAATGATGGATGATCCGGTGGCTTCGTCTTTGACCTCAATTTTCGATTTAATGATGTAGAAGTCTTTCACAGCATTTTGTTCTTCGATGCCTACCCGTTCTATGGCTTCTACATAGAGGATGGAGCTACCGTCCAAGATGGGAAACTCGGGTCCGTTGACTTGAATCAAACAGTTGTCGATGCCCAAGGCATACAAGGCAGCCATACCATGTTCGATGGTGCTCACCTTGGCGTCATTCTTTGTAAGTACCGTACCTCGTGTGGTTTCGGTCACATTCTCGGCCACGGCCTCTATGATGGGCTGACCTTCCAAGTCTATGCGTTGAATCTTGTAACCGTGATTTTCGGGGGCCGGATTAAAGGTCACAGTGAGGTCAAGCCCTGTGTGCAGACCCTTGCCACTGAGAGAAAAACTTCCTTTTAGCGTATTCTGTTTCAGCATGATCGGTTGATTTCTTTTTTGAGTGTTTCTACTTCTTTGCGTAGCTGTGCGAGCTCAGCATACATTTCGGGTAGTTGCTTGTGGATGGTGGCGGCTCGCAGGAACGTCTTCAATTCGGTGGGAGGAGTCCCGATTAGGCTACTTCCCGATTTGATGTTTCCCGGAACGCCCGATTGTGCACCGAGGTTGACGCGATCGCCTATGTTGCTATGCCCGGCTATACCTACCTGACCGCCAAACATGCACCATTCTCCGATTTTTGTTGAGCCTGCGATACCGGTTTGGGCAGCCATGACCGTGTGAGCACCTATCTCGTCGTTATGTGCAATCTGTATGAGATTATCAAGTTTCACGCCTTGATGAACGATGGTGGCACCCATGGTGGCCCGGTCTATGCAAGTGTTCGCACCGATTTCTACATTGTCCTCGATGCGCACAATGCCTATTTGAGGAATCTTTTCATATCCATTGGGAGTGGGGGCAAAGCCAAATCCGTCTGCACCAATGACAGCTCCCGAGTGAAGTGTGCAACCATTGCCAACGATGCAATCGTGGTAGATACTTGCGTGTGGATAGATTTTACATCGGCTACCTACCTTCACTCCGTCACCGATGTATGCGTGCGGCAGAACCTCTGTATGGTCGCCCACGATCGTATGTTCGCCCACATAGGCAAAAGCACCGATGTATACGTCGGTGCCTACTTGGGCGGTTGGGGAAACAAAAGCCAGCGGGTCGATTCCCGTTTTTCGCGGTTTACTTTGTTCGTAAAGGGTAAGTAGTTTTGCCAAACTTTCGTAGGCATTCTC
>JAXFUC010000087.1:0-14004 GCA_034176395.1 Bacteroides sp.
ATCCTCTGTGGTGGATGCACTGTAAAAACGCTTGGGGTAGGCTGGGTTATTGTAAACCAATATGTCTTCGCTTTGCGAAGTTCCGATGCGGTGATAGTAGATCTTATGGTTTTCGTTGACATCCGAAAACTCTTTACCCGATGTGGGGGCGTCGTAGGCACTATAGAAAAAACCGTCCTTGTACCAAGATGCTCCCGAGAATTTGGCCCATTGCACGTGGTCGTTCAGTAATTTGCCGGATGCTAAATCAATGACGTAAAACTCGCGCCAATCCGATCCGCTGCGCGAAATACAGTAGGCAGCGTACTTCCCATCGTTGGAAAATGAGAAGCCGGCCAGTGCTACCGTGCCATCGTCGGATAAAGTGTTGGGGTCGAGAAACACGCGCGGCTCTCCCTGAAGCGAGTCTTGCACGTAGAGCACGCTCTGGTTTTGTAGACCATCGTTCTTACTGAAGTAGTATTTGCCATGCTTCTTGAAGGGAAGGCCGATTTTCTCGTAGTTAGCCAACTCGGTCAATCGGTCGAGTAGTGCCTTGCGAAATGGGATATGACTCAGATATTCGTTGGTGACGGCGTTCTGTGCCTTGACCCATTCAGCCGTGGCTGCCGATGTATCGTTCTCTAACCAGCGATAGGGGTCGGCTACTTCGGTGCCGAAATAGGTGTCGACAACATCTACTTTAGCGGTTTCGGGATAGGTGATTTTGTGTTGTTGCTTGGTGGTGCAGGCTGCTGTGGAAAGGATGCCGCTCAAGAGAATTACTGCTTTTTTCATATGTCTTCATGGTGGCAATGAACTCCGTATAAGGAGGTCGTTGCGTTGGTTGTTGTTTTTCAATAGGTTGGAGACAAATGTAGAAATTATCTTTTGTACTTGTACCTTTTGTGCCTTGTTTTTTGAGCTTAAGCTCCAATTTTGTGGGAAAAAAGCCTACGGCGAAGGTTGGTCGGCGAAACATTACGCGTTTCCCGAGTCAAGTATATTTCTGTCTTGTTTCCGAAGTGTATGTGTTTCGTGACCAAAGTGTAGGTGGTTTGCTACCGAAGTGTATGTGGTTTGCTTTCAAAGTGTCTATGGTTTGTGGACGATGTGTTGGGAGGATATTTGTTGGTTCGAAACGGAGCTATTACCGAAGAAAGGATGCCATGTGAGTAGCCTTCTTTGGTTTGTTGACGAAGCTTTTCGACTTTGAAGATGGGACAACCGAATGTCGAAAGCGACGGACACGATAGCTTCGTCTTTGAGTACCGAGAATAGCCGGTTTTTATTATGGAAAAAAGTCCGTAATAAACGGCTTCGGGTGATAGTATCATATTATTATTTATTACTTTTGCCCGAAATTTATAGTAATACCCATTTATTCATAATAAGTATGGCAAATGTAATAAAATTACGTAAAGGCCTTGATATCAACCTGAAGGGTAAAGCTGCCGAAAAGTATGTCACTGTAAAAGAGTCGGGATTCTATGCCTTAGTTCCGGATGATTTTCAGGGGATTACTCCCAAAGTGGTAGTGAAAGAGCAGGAAAGTGTAAAGGCCGGCTCTCCTTTGTTCGTGGACAAGAATTGCCCCGAGTTGAAGTTCGTTTCGCCGGTGAGTGGTACCGTCGTTCGTGTGGAGCGTGGTGCCCGTCGTAAGGTCATGAGTATCGTGGTCGAAGCCTCTGCCACCCAAGATTCGGTGGACTTCGGGCGGAAGGATGTTGCGGCTTTGGATGCAGCCTCAATCAAGGCAGCGATATTGGAATCGGGACTGTTCGCGTTTGTACGGCAGCGTCCCTACGACGTGATTGCTTCACCCCAAGACACCCCTAAAGCAATTTTCGTTTCTGCTTTTGACAGCAACCCGCTGGCTCCTAACTTTGAGTTTGTGTTGAGAGGAGAGGAGCAAAACTTTCAAATCGGGCTTGATGCTCTGGCCAAACTTGCTAAGACTTATTTGAATATCCATATAAGTCAGAAGGCTGAAGCCTTGAAGTCGGCCAAGAATGTCGTAGTGACGGCTTTTGAAGGACCCAATCCCGCCGGTAATGTGGGTGTACAAATCAACCACATTTCGCCCATCTCTAAGGGGGAAATCGTGTGGACCATCGATCCGCAGGCCGTTATCTTTATCGGTCGATTGTTTAATACCGGTAAGGTGGATTTGACACGCTCGGTAGCCGTGACAGGCTCGGAGGTGAAGGAACCGGCTTATTGTAAGCTGAAGGTAGGTGCTATGTTGGCTCCGATTTTTGCAGAGACTGTGAACCAAGGCGAGAGACACTTGCGCTATATCAGTGGTAACGTATTGACCGGAAAACAAGTATTGTCCGATGGATTCTTGGGCGCTTTCCATAGCCAGCTTACCGTAATTCCGGAGGGAGACGATAAGCACGAGATGTTCGGATGGATTATGCCCCGCCTAAATGAGTATAGCGTTAGTCGCTCTTACTTTAGCTGGCTGATGGGGAAAAAGGCTTATGCCCCCGATGCCCGTTTGAAGGGAGGAGAGCGCCATATGATTATGTCGGGCGAATATGATAAAGTCTTTCCCATGGATATCCTTCCCGAGTTTCTTGTGAAGGCCATCATTGCCGGCGATATTGACCGTATGGAGGCTTTGGGTATTTACGAGGTAGCACCCGAAGACTTTGCCGTTTGCGAATTTGTGTGCTCGTCCAAAATGGAGTTGCAGCGTATCGTTCGCGAAGGATTGGATATGCTTCGTGCGGAAATGGCCTAATAATTCAAATCTTATTCAATAACAATATCAATGAAAGCGTTAAGAAAATACATCGATAAGATAAAGCCGAACTTTGAAGAGGGAGGCCGATTCCATGCGTTTCACTCTGTATTCGATGGTTTGGAAACCTTTTTATACGTTCCAAATCGTACGTCTCACAGCGGTACACACATACACGATGCCATTGATAGCAAGCGTATTATGTCCATTGTAGTGCTTGCCTTAGTTCCCGCACTGCTCTTCGGAATGTACAATGTAGGCTATCAACATTTCACACATACGGGTGCTCAAGGAGGGTTTGCCGAAATGTTCCTTTATGGATTCTTTGCGGTACTTCCCAAAATTGTGGTGTCCTATGCTGTGGGATTGGGTATAGAGTTCATCGTGGCTCAATGGAAGAAAGAAGAGATTCAAGAAGGATTTTTGGTGTCGGGTGTCCTCATCCCGATGATCGTCCCCGTAGACTGTCCGTTGTGGATGCTTGCAGTTGCCACGGCATTCTCGGTAGTCTTTGCAAAAGAAGTATTTGGCGGAACGGGTATGAACATCTTTAACGTAGCACTCATTACACGTGCATTCTTGTTCTTTGCCTACCCTACAAAGATGTCGGGCGATACTGTTTGGGTGTCGAGTGAAAGTATCTTTGGCTTGGGAAAAACCGTGGATGGACTGACAGTAGCCACGCCACTCGGCGAAGCAGCCACAGTGGGAACACCTGCTTTCAGCATGGATATGGTAATAGGGCTCATCCCCGGTTCGATTGCCGAGACCAGCGTCATTGCCATTCTTTTGGGAGCGATTCTTCTGCTTTGGACGGGTGTAGCCAGTTGGAAAACTATGTGCTCGGTATTTGTCGGAGGAGCATTCATGGCTTGGGTGTTCAACACCGTAGGTCCCGACAATGCGATGGCTACCATGCCTTGGTATGAACATTTAGTGTTGGGAGGCTTTTGTTTCGGTGCTGTGTTCATGGCCACCGATCCTGTGACCTCGGCTCGTACCGAAACCGGTAAGTATGTATTCGGGTTTCTGATCGGTGTGATGACTATCGTTATTCGAGTGCTTAACCCCGGTTATCCTGAAGGTATGATGTTGGCCATCCTGCTGATGAACATCTTTGCACCGCTGATTGACTACTGTGTGGTTCAAAGTAACATCGGTCGTCGTGCCAAAAGAGCATTGAAATCTAACCAATAAACCACAGACAACACAATGAATACCAATAGTAATAATTATACGATCATCTATGCTTCGGTGATGGTTATTATCGTGGCTTTCTTGCTGGCATTTGTGAGTTCTTCACTGAAGGAAACACAGAACAAGAATGTTCAGCTCGACACGAAAAAACAGATACTTTCTGCACTGAACATCAAGAATGTACAAAATGTCGATGCAGAGTATCAAAAATATATCAAGGCCGATATGTTGGTGACCGAAGATGGTACACTCACCGAGAATACCGAAGCTTTTGCCACCAATTATGAGAAGGAAGCCAAAGAGAACAAACGTTTCCATGTCTTCGTTGCCGAAGTTAACGGAGAAACTAAGTATGTATTCCCGGTGTATGGAGCCGGCTTGTGGGGAGGCATTTGGGGATATGTAGCGTTGAACGGTGATAAAGACACTGTTTATGGGACCTATTTTTCCCATGCAAGTGAAACTCCGGGTTTGGGGGCAGACATAGCCGAAGTGTTTTTCCAAAAGCAATTTGAGGGAAAACGTACACTTGAAAACGGAGCCGTAGCACTCAGCGTTGTGAAGAATGGAAAGGTAGAAAAGCCCGAATTTCAAGTAGACGGTATTTCCGGCGGAACAATCACTTCGAACGGTGTAGACGCCATGTTGAAAGAGTGCTTGAGCCAATACATCAAGTTTTTAACTAAAGAATAAAGGAAGCAAACCATATGGGACAATTATTTTCAAAGAAGAACAGAGAAGTATTTGCTGCTCCGCTTGGCATGAACAATCCCGTCACCGTGCAGGTGCTGGGAATCTGTTCGGCATTGGCTGTAACTGCTAAGTTGGAACCGGCCATTGTAATGGGACTTTCGGTGACGGTGATTACCGCTTTCTCCAATGTAGTCATCTCTTTGCTGCGTCGAACGATTCCTAACCGCATTCGTATCATTGTTCAGCTCGTTGTGGTAGCGGCTTTGGTGACCGTGGTGAGTGAGATGTTGAAGGCGTTTGCTTACGATGTAAGTGTACAGTTGTCGGTATATGTAGGTTTGATCATTACCAACTGTATCTTGATGGGGCGCCTGGAGGCTTTTGCGATGCAAAACGGGCCGTGGGAGTCTTTCCTGGATGGTATAGGAAACGGATTGGGCTATGCCAAAATCTTGGTGATTGTAGCTTTCTTCCGTGAATTATTGGGATCGGGCACTTTGCTTGGTTTTAACATACTCAATTATGCGCCACTTAAAGAACTTGGCTACGCCAACAACGGTTTGATGTTGATGCCTCCCATGGCATTGATAATCGTGGCTTGTATCATTTGGTATCAACGTGCACGCCATAAAGAGTTGCAAGAAAAATAAGTAAGAGGAAAAGATTATGGAACATTTAATTAGCCTATTTGTCCGCTCCATCTTTGTGGACAATATGATATTTGCCTTCTTCCTCGGTATGTGCTCCTATTTGGCCGTATCGAAGACGGTGAAGACTTCTGTCGGACTTGGTATTGCCGTAACCTTCGTGTTGGTGGTGACCTTGCCTGTGAACTATTTGTTGCAGACCAAAGTGTTGGCGGCAAATGCCATCATCGAGGGAGTAGATTTGAGTTTCTTGAGCTTCATTCTCTTCATCGCGGTCATTGCCGGTATTGTACAATTGGTGGAGATGGCGGTGGAACGATTCAGTCCCTCGCTTTACGCTTCGTTGGGTATCTTCCTTCCGTTGATAGCTGTGAACTGTGCCATCATGGGTGCTTCGCTCTTCATGCAGCAACGCATCAATATGGGAGCAAGCGATCCCAAGTATATCGGCGATGTGGCCGATGCTATTGCCTATGCGTTGGGTTCGGGTATCGGTTGGTTGCTGGCCATCGTAGGCTTGGCTGCCATTCGTGAAAAGATGGCCTACTCCGACGTTCCTGCTCCCTTGCGCGGTTTGGGAATCACGTTTATCATAGTGGGCCTGATGGCAATGGCTTTCATGTGCTTCTCAGGTTTGAATATCTAATAAAGAAAGGACTCATACAATGGATATAAATATGATTTTGGCAAGCATCGGAATCTTTCTGGTTGTGATTCTGTTGCTTGTGATTGTCTTGCTTGTGGCCAAGAACTTCTTGGTTCCATCGGGCAATGTGAAGGTGACAATCAACGGCGAGAAAGAATTGGAAGTCGAGTCGGGTTCAAACCTGCTCAATACGCTTTCTGTAAACGGAGTCTTCTTGCCCTCGGCTTGTGGAGGAAAAGGTTCGTGCGGGCAGTGCAAATGCCAGGTGCCCGAAGGAGGAGGCGAGATTCTTCCCTCCGAAGTGCCTCATTTCAGTCGTAAGCAGCAACAAGACCATTGGCGTTTAGGTTGCCAGGTGAAAGTTAAAGGCGACATGAACATTAAGGTGCCCGAAAGCGTGCTGGGTGTGAAGGAGTGGGAATGCGAGGTTATCTCCAATAAAAATGTAGCCACCTTCATCAAAGAGTTTATCGTGGCCTTGCCTCCGGGTGAGCACATGGACTTCGTTCCCGGTTCGTATGCACAAATCAAGATCCCCACTTATAGTATAGACTATGATAAGGATATGGATAAGAGCCTGATTGGAGAAGGTTATTTGGAAGCGTGGAAGCAATTCGGTTTGTTTGACTTGAAGTGCACCAACACCGAAGAAACTGTTCGTGCCTATTCCATGGCCAATTATCCGGCCGAGGGCGACCGTATCATGCTCACGGTGCGTATTGCCACCCCACCGTTCAAGCCCAAAGAACAAGGTCCCGGCTTTATGGATGTGCCTCCGGGCATAGCCTCTTCCTACATCTTCACACTGAAGCCCGGCGATAAAGTAATTATGAGTGGTCCTTACGGTGACTTCCATCCGTTGTTCGATTCCAAGCGCGAGATGATGTGGGTAGGTGGTGGTGCCGGTATGGCTCCTTTGCGTGCGCAAATTATGCATTTGACCAAGACGTTGAAAACAACCGACCGCAAGATGTCCTATTTCTATGGTGCTCGTGCATTGAATGAAGTGTTCTATTTGGAAGACTTCTTGCAGATTGAGAAAGACTTCCCCAACTTCTCGTTCCATCTTGCACTCGACCGTCCCGATCCGGCAGCCGATGCCGCAGGGGTGAAGTACACAGCCGGCTTTGTACACCAAGTGATTTATGAAACTTATTTGAAGAATCACGAAGCCCCTGAAGATATTGAATATTATATGTGTGGACCCGGCCCGATGTCGAAGGCCGTGGAGAAAATGCTCGATGACTTGGGTGTTCCTCCTCAGAACCTAATGTTCGACGACTTCGGAGCTTAAGCCGACAGCGTTCCAATACCATAAACTCCCCAATAGCCTTGGCTATTGGGGAGTTTTTTTATGAATCTTGAGAGGTGTTGAAGAACTATTTTCACGACCGGGATACTCCGAATAGGATGCTGTTCTTCAAATATTGGTTGACGAAGCATTGCTTTTTATGTTATATTTGCCAATACATTTCTGCCATGAGTCAAGAACCCATCGACCGATATTTGTTCAATGCTTCGACCAACATCGGCATTGAAGTAAAGCCCATTGATTTCCTTTGGAAGCGAACCGCGGCTGCACAGATTACGCATCGCATAGACTTCTATCATTTCATTTGGGTGGAAGAGGGGGAATGTTCGTTCACTATCGACTTTGAAAAAATATGTCTACGCAGTGGTGATGCGTTTCTCATTGTGCCGGGACAAGTTTGTAGCTTCGATTCCGGTGTGCAATCTCGGGGATATTCGGTGCTGTTTGTGCCCGAGTTTTTGGGCGAAGACCACGCTGATTCCAAGTTACCGCATTCCGTATCGGGCATGACTCCTCTTGTCCACAAGGTTGTTTCACTGACTGGCTTGCCCATAGGCGATTTGTTGCAACAGCTCATCCACGAATTGAATCGTCCCGTGGATGAATATCAATCGGTGGTAGCGCGTAGCTGTTTGCGCATTCTTTTGGCCGAAGTGGCCCGACGTTTGCCGTTTCAAGCGACCGAGCTTTCCAAACCATCCGAGCGATTCTTTGAAGCCGTGGAGAAGCACTTCGATCGTTTGTACAATGTGAGCGATTATTTATCCTTACTGAATATGAGCGAGAAAGTACTGACACAAGTCGTCCGACAAGCCGTAGGTTTGACACCGAAGGTCTATCTCGACAAACGTCGAACGCTTGAAGCCAAGCGGTTGCTGGCTTATACTAAGCTCTCTGTCAAGGAGATTTCTTTTGCCTTGGGTTTTGACGAACCGACCAATTTCAATAAGTTCTTTCGCAAACATGTGGGCGTAAGTGCCAACGATTTTCGTTTGCAATCTCTCCAACTCTGAACTACTTAAGCGGAAATTTACCCTACGGAGGCTTGGATGTATTCCAAGCAAGCCTGCTTGTGCCTTTACCTTTGCATCGTCAAACTTAATAAATGACCGAACACGATGAAAAAGACAATGATGGCGATAGCAGCAGTTTCGTTGATGACGAGCTGTAATGCACAAGCGAACAAAAGTACAAATGAAAACAAAGAAACGATGAGTAAGAAAGAACAAGTGGTTGCTCTGCTCAAGAGCATCGAAACGGGAGATACCGCTCCCATTGCATTTATCAATGCACAACGCTACACACAGCACAATTTGGCCATAAAAGATGGATTGGCAGGCTTTGGAGAAGCGCTGTCGGCCCTGCCTGCCGGCTCTGCCAAAGTGAACACGATTCGCGCGTTCCAAGACGGTGATTTCGTTTTCACGCATACGGACTACAATTTCTTTGGGCCTAAAATCGGTTTCGATGTATTCCGATTTGAAGACGGCAAGATAGTGGAACACTGGGACAACCTCGTGGAGAAACCTACCGTGGCCAACCCCTCGGGACATACAATGATCGATGGATCTACCGAGCTGAAAGACCTGGACAAGACTGCTGCCAACAAAGCTCTGGTGACCGAGTTCGTACAGAACGTATTGATGGGACAGGCTCCCGAGAGACTGACATCCTATTTCGATGGCGACAACTACACACAGCACAATCCTGCCATTGCCGACGGATTGTCCGGACTGGGGGCAGCTCTTGCAGAGATGGCAAAGAACGGTGTGGCCATGACCTACGAACGATTGCATAAGGTACTGGGCGAAGGAAACTTTGTGTTGACCATTAGCGAAGGGCAATTTGCCGGTCAGCACGTAGCATTCTATGACTTGTTTCGTGTAGAAGCCGGTAAGATTGCCGAGCATTGGGACGTTGTAGAACCCATTCTGCCCGAGGAGCAACACCAAAACACGAATGGAAAGTTTGGCTTTTGAACCTTCCGACGGGCATAGAAAGACCGGTTGTTGAAATCATATCCCAAGACGAGCCGCTTTCGTCTTGGGATTTTTGTATCGTGGAACTATGTTTTGAACCCACATAGCCAAGGAGAGAATATCTGTGGAGTAGGAGAGAAAGAAGGTATGAAAGAAAGGGAGAACATGGATCATGGAATGATTCTTACCGACCGAGGTATGGAGTGTACACTCCGAACGTTGAATGATATAAATCAGCTTTCGATTGGTGAGTGGGTGAGGTGAGATAGCAATGCGATTCTGCCATCGAAGCAGTGTTGTTTTTGGGAGATAGCTGTGAAATAAACCGAAAGGCGTTCATGAATCCTTTTCATGAACGCCTTTGCGATGAAGAGATGAAACAATGGAACAAGGTGTTTCATCTACCGAGTAGGGGGAGCCGATTAGCCGTTGTAGGCCACAAGCATCCATACGAGCTTTTCTTGCTCGGACAGATAATCGCTCATCAGTGATACAGTCACTTCGTCGCCGGCTTCCGAAGCCAGGGCAAGTAGCTTACGCTCTTCTTCCATGAGCCACGCTACGGTTTCGAGGATGTTTTTCAGTGCGGCCGATCCCGAGGTGGTCACGTCGGCTTCTTTCACTTTGGCCAGTTGAAGGTAGGCGCTGAATTTGCTTTCGGGTACGCCGCCCAGCATGAGGATGCGTTCGGCTACTTCGTCGACTTTCTCGGCCACATCGTCGTACATTTTTTCGAATTGACTGTGCAGAGTGAAGAAGTCATGCCCTTTGATGTTCCAGTGGAAGTTGCGCAGATTGGTGTAGTATACTTGGAAGTCGGCCAAGAGTTGTTGAAGGCCATTCACGAGGTTGTTTGCGCTTGCTGTGTTGATCTTGGTGTAATTCAGTGTAGTCATAATGTTGTTGTTTTTAATAGTTTCATTGTTTTTGATGGGACAAAGATAAGGTGGGTTTGATAGGTGAACAACCGAAAAAAACTATCTTTGCATAGACAAAACCTATTACATACGTATTTCTCGATAGATGACCATTCAGCAATTGGAATATGTGTTGGCAGTGGATCGTTTTCGCCACTTTGCCCGTGCCGCCGAACATTGTGGGGTGACACAGCCCACCTTGAGTGCCATGATACAGAAGTTGGAAGACGAGTTGGAGGTGAAGCTGTTCGACCGAACCTCGCAACCGGTGATTCCCACAGCCATTGGCGAAAAGGTGATTCGTCAGGCTCATGAGGTGATCTTGCAAAGCTCTCGTGTCAAGGAGATTATCGGAGAAGAGAAGCATTCGTTTACCGGAGTCTTTCGTTTGGGGATTCTGCCTACCATCGCTCCCTATCTTTTGCCCCGCTTCTTTCCACAGTTTATGGAGCGGTATCCCGATTTGGATATTCAGATTGTGGAGATGAAGACCAACGATATTCGCCGTGCTTTGCAAGCCTCCGAAATAGATGCCGCTCTCATTGCCAGCCGCCTGAACGAACCGACTATGCACGAAGAAGTGCTGTTCTACGAAGAATTCTTTGCTTATGTTTCGTCCCAAGAAAAGGTGTTCGGTCAGGGCATGATTCGCACTTCGGACATTACCGGCGAGCGGTTGTGGTTGCTCGACGAGGGGCATTGCTTTCGCGATCAGCTGGTTCGCTTTTGCCAACTTGAGGCGGTGAAGTTGAGCCAAATGTCCTATCGACTGGGTAGTATGGAAACATTCATGCGCATGGTGGAGCGTGGCAAAGGAATCACATTCATTCCGGAGCTGGCCACCGATCTACTGGCCGACTCGCAACGGCTGCTGGTGCGTCCGTTTGCTATACCTCGACCCACACGGTCCATCGTGCTGATCACAGCCAAAGACTTTATAAGGGTAGGACTGCTGGGTATTTTAAAGAAGGCCATACGAGATTCCATTCCCGAACCGATGTATGCGTTGAAACCCACTCAATACTTGGTTTAACTTCGGGACAACGATACTAATATCTCATTCTCATCGTTTGACTTATATATAGTTATGACTCTGACTTCGCTTTCTTCCGAGCACGATCCCATGGGGGCGGCTTTGGTGGACTACCATCGCAACGGACGGGCCAAGCGTCTGCGTGTGTTCTCTTCCTTATTCGATGAAGACGAATTGCCCGTTGCCACCTTGTTTCGTTCGGTCGATGCCATGCCTGTGATCGAACGCAAAGCTTTGGAGCTTTGTGGAAGCACCGTGTTGGATGTGGGTGGTGGCAGTGGTTGCCACGCCTTGGCATTGCAGTCGTTGGGCAAGGCGGTCACGTCCATCGATATTTCGCCCGGTGCTGTGGAGGTGATGAAGGCGCGTGGAGTGAGGGATGCCCGGTTGTGTAGCTTGTTCGATGAGCGATTGACAGATTCGTTCGATACGGTACTGATGTTGATGAATGGGTCGGGCATCATTGGACGATTGGAGTATTTGCCTTCGTTTTTCCGTTGTATGGATCGGCTGCTACGTCCGGGAGGACGCATCTTAATGGATTCGAGCGATCTGCGCTACTTGTTTGAAGAAGAGGATGGTAGTATGCTGGTAGACCTGGCCGGAGATTATTACGGCGAGGTGGACTTTCGCATGCAGTACGGTTCTGTGATGGGAGCATCTTTTGATTGGCTGTATATCGACTTCCAAACACTGAGCTATTATGCCACGGCTTGTGGCTATCGTGCCCGATTGTTGCATGAAGGCAAGCACTACGACTATTTGGCAGAGCTTACTAAAGAAACTATTTGAATACTTCTTGACCGAGGTGGGAGGATAAACCTGGATGGACGGTGGTTTACAGATCCTTCAGCAAAACGGTACTTGCTCTCTTATAATACTCCTCGCGCGACTCGGTCAACACTCGCCATTCATCGCTGAATCGTCCGTCGATATCGATCTTGAAGTCTTCGGAACCGGTGGTGTCGAGCTTGTCGAGCAAGACTCCCACATTGAGTTGATTGACGTCGATAGAGGGACGGTAGCAGATTTCCTCGCTCTTTTGGTCGCTCCACACCTCGTGGATAAGACCGATGTGTTGGAGTAAATCGAGCGTCTGTTGGGTCAGTCGGATGGGAAGTTTCAGCTCTTCGGATAGTCTTAGCGCATCGTAGGGGCGGCCTTCGTGGGTGGCAAACTGATGGGCTATGCGAGAAAGGATGAGGATGGACACGAAGTCGCGATAGCGGCGACTGATGTTGCGTGTGTCACGGTCGAAGCTGAAATTGCGAATGTTTTGTCCGGCAAAGGTCAACTCTGCGCCGAACAAACAGATGGTCCATGATACTTGCAGCCATAGCAAGAAGAGTGGGAGAGCGGCGAAGCTACCGTAGATGGCGTTGTATTTCGATACTCCCATCTGACTGCTGATGTATAGGTATTGAAAGAATTGGTAGGCCGTTCCGGCAATGATTCCCGATACGAGGGCGTGTTTGAACTTTACCGATGTGTTGGGCATGAAGATGTAAAGCCCGGTGAACATGATCCATGTCAAGGCAAAGGGAATGAGCGAAATGAAGAATTGAAGAATGGGAGCCAACAATACGAAACTTTCCATCTCTTTGACAAAGGCTCCCATATAGATGGACAAACCTCCCGATACCACAATGAAAATTGGTAGGAGCAGAAACATGGAAAAGTAGTCGGTAATTTTGCGAAACATGCTGCGCTCTTTGCTTACTCCCCAAATGTGATTGAATGTCACTTCGATGTTGTTCACGAGATTGATAACTGTCCATAGCAGCATGACCAATCCCACACCGATGAACACCCCATTTTTGGTTTGAGAAAGGTAGGTGTCCACAAACTTTAGGATGGCCTCGGTGGCTTCGGCATTGGCACCGAAGGCGGAGCGTACTTGTGCCTCGACCACCGCATCGAACCCAAATCCCCGGGCTACGGCAAAAATGATGGCTAGCATGGGTACAATGGCCAGTAGTGTGCTGTATGTCAGTGCCGAAGCTTTGCTTGCCAGTCGGTCGTTGGAGAAGCGAGCAATGCATAGGTATATGGTCTTGATGATGTTGTAGACGGAATATACCCTGCCGGTAACTTCTTCCTCGGTGATGCGCCAAATGTCATACGAAAGAAACTTCCAAATATCCTTGATTTTGTTCATTGTGTCGTAGCGTTGAAAGAGATGGTGGGTTGGATTAAAGAAAGCAGTCGACCTATAAGCCGGGTTCTGTTCCCAATGCGGTAACATCGGGTGTCTGTCATTTATCTGAGCTACGTGTCGCCACGCAGCTTTAGCGGTCTACCCTCCGACATGGAGCGAGCAACTCTCATTGCGCCGGTATACATGACCTTACAACTCCCAAGGCGTACAGCCCAATGCGTCACCACATGGCTGGTAAGCTCTTACCTTACCTTCTCACCCTTACCACACTCAACAAGGAGTGGGCGGTTATTTTCTTCTACGCTACTTTACCCTCACGGATAACTTCCCATTAAGAAGTGGGATGCTCTGTGTTGCCCGGACTTTCCTCCTGCACGTAAAGTGCACGCGACAGACCGGTCGACTGTTTTCAAGAGCAAAAGTAATGCTTTAATTCCATTGGGACAAATCTATTGAAAGAGAAGGATTTGAGGAAAGGGGAACGAGGTGTTGAAAACAAAAAGTCCTCGACTCCGAGGAGTCAAGGACCTTGTGATCGCGACAGGATTCAAACCTGTAACCGGCTGATCCGTAGTCAGCTACTCTATTCAGTTGAGCTACGCGACCTTGTATGTTCGTAGTGACCGCGACAGGATTCAAACCTGTAACCGGCTGATCCGTAGTCAGCTACTCTATTCAGTTGAGCTACGCGGCC
>JAXFUC010000088.1:0-2602 GCA_034176395.1 Bacteroides sp.
ATGGTTATTACAGCAACCGAAACTTGAAACTCAACTACTATGCGGTGCGTGCCTTGCAAGCTCGTACAGCCATGTGGTTTGGAACACCTGAAGCCATGGATAAAGCCTTGGATGCTGCCGCCGAAGTGGTTACAGCATCGGATGCAAATGCATTGGTTAAAAATGCAAGTGTCAAAACCGTGATTCGATTGCAGAAGGCCGGAGAAATCACAACAAGCAATTGCTCTTTCAGTACGGAAGCTCTATTCTGTCTGGATGCTCCCAAACTTGACGAAGTGGCTCAACAATACTTCAAGATCAATCCTGATCTCGGAGACGAAACTGCATTGGTGCTGACTTCTGAGCGTGTCAATCAACTTTTTGGAGAGCATGGAGCAGATGTTAGACTTTCAAAAGTACTTCTCAAGAATAGTGCCCAGACCTACACTTCACTGAAGTATTCGAGTCGTGATCAAGTTAATAATCGTGTGAATATGATTCGACTGCCGGAGGTTTATTTCATCTTGGCCGAAGTTCAACTTCATAAAGGAAAGAAGAAAGAGGCTGTGGCATTGCTCAATACCATTCGTCACCTGCGCGGAATCTCGGCTAACGTCGAGGAGAGTATTAAAGAAGAAGAACTTAGAGAACTTCTTTTCAATGAATACGAACGAGAATTCATTGGCGAAGGTGTTCTTTTCTTCCAGCAAAAAAGATTGGCCAAGAAAGCTATCCCACAACTTTCGGAAGGTCAGACGATGGGAGACACACAGTACGTATTGCCTTTCCCTGACTTGGAAACTTCATACGGTAGAATTCAGTAATATCCATGAAAACAATGAAGAATATGAAAACACTCCATACGTCCCTATTCTTGCTTCTCTCTCTACTGTTCGTAGGATGCCAAAAGAGTGAGATTCCTTTTTACAACGAGCAGTACGACGCCGTACGTTTTCCCTATTCGACCGACGATAAGGGCAATAAAGAACCCACAGGATATGTTCCGGCGGATAAAACGTTCTACAAGGCATACTCTTTCTTCTCTACCCCCAATGCTGAAAGCTATGTCGATAGCATCCCTCTCTATTTGATTGGTATCAAAAGCAATGATAACCGAAAAGTGAATATCGAGGTGGTAAAGGAAGAAAGCTCGCCCACAGATTTTTTTGAGGTGCTCGAGGCATCGATTCCTGCCAATAAAACCATCGGAAGTGTTAAAATAAAACTGATGAATCTGCCCAAACTCAAGGAAGAGAATGCGAAGGTTACGTTGCTCATTAGGAAATCAGAATCGCTTCTTGCCGGACCTCCGGAATTTACCAAGGCAGTCTTGAGTTGGGGCATACGACTCGAAGCTCCGACTTTGACGAAGTACTTTACGAGCTATAATGCCTTGATTCAGGGAGCCGACAGAGCGTTTTCTGAATCAAGAGAATACTTCAGCTTGAATGCTCTTGAAGTTATTGTTAAGGCACTCGATTGGAATGATTGGAACAGTAAAGAGAAGCATGGTGAGAATTATGCCAATAAGGATGGGTATAAATACCTTCCGTGGGATGGGGCTATTAAGTCGACCTACCTTGCCTATGCCAAGAAGATTGCCGATTACATTAAAAAATACAATGAGGAACATCCCGAAGCTCCTCTCACACACGATAGTGGGAAACTCAAGGGAGAGCTCATTCAAGCTAGAGCCAATTGATAGATCATTTTTGAACCTCTAAAGATTATTCCATGAATAAGATAAATTATAAATTCATTGCCGTTGCAGTGGTATTGATCGGTGCCTTCAGCTCCTGTTACAAGGATAAGAGTTCGCTGGCGACAGATCCTATAACCGAAATCTCTGTGGATACCGCAGGTATTGCACCCGAACAATTCGTAGACTATCAGGGGCATCTGATTCTCAAGCCTAAATTGGATCCCAAGTTCCAAGCTGCCAATCTTTCATACAAATGGCAGATTACGGAGAAGGCGGAGGATAAAAGTACCAAGCTCGAAACTATCGGTAACGAGCTGCAACTTGACTATCTTGCTACTAAACCTATCTCGTCTAAGCCCTATTATCTATTTCTCACGGTTACGGACAATGATAACGATGGTTTGGAATACATTTATTCTTGGCCGTTGACAATCCGTGGTGCTTTCATCAGTGGATTGGTCGTTGCAGATACCAAAGACAATGGGCAGAATACCGATTTGACTTATATTAAAGGCAAGTCCATATCAATTAAGTACAATGGTGATGAGATTTATTTCCGAGACCTACTGGGGAAAACTCCTCAAGGACGCATACCCGGCAAAGTCAAGAAATTGGCTTATGCTTATTGGGGGCGTGCTTTTTTCGGCCGTGACAGCTATTTGTGGGCAAGCACGGATGATGGAAAACTGTTTAAATACAGTACAAAAGATTTCCAGCTCGTCGGCGATTTGTCGAGTGAAAAAGTTGTGATTTATAAGCCATCCGGTAACTTCAAGATCAATAACCATTTCAGTGCAGGCGAGTACTATTTTCTTGATAGCTCCGATGGTCTCTATAGGAACAGTCACATTACGAGAGGTGTAGAAACGGTCTTTTCTGTTCCCGATGCTGCCCTTACAGGTGTTAAAATCAGCAACGATG
>JAXFUC010000089.1:0-3378 GCA_034176395.1 Bacteroides sp.
CTATGCGGCTAAACATCATTTCGACGAGATTCAGTATTTGGACATCGTAGACTGTAATGCCGGTAATCACCACAAGGCTTTTGCCACTAACTTCAATCCTGAAATCAACATCCGTGAGATTACGCAGAACGGACGCTACTACGAAGATGGTAAGTGGGTGACAACCGCTCCGCTGGAGATACATAAAGACTTGACCTATCCAAACATAGGTCCTCGTGATTCTTATCTGCTATTTCACGAGGAGTTGGAGTCGTTGGTGAAGAATTTCCCCACCATCAAGCGCGCCCGTTTTTGGATGACTTTCGGCCAAGAGTATCTGACCCATTTGAGAGTGATTCAGAACATTGGAATGGCTCGAATTGATGAGGTAGACTACAACGGAATGAAGATTGTTCCCTTGCAATTCCTAAAAGCCGTGCTTCCCAACCCTCAGGATTTGGGTGAGAATTACGAAGGAGAAACCTCAATCGGTTGTCGCATTCGTGGTCTGAAAGATGGTAAGGAGCGTACTTACTATGTGTACAATAATTGCAGCCATCAGGAAGCCTATAAGGAGACCGGAATGCAAGGGGTAAGCTATACCACCGGAGTTCCCGCTATGATCGGTGCAATGATGTTCCTTAAAGGTGAATGGAAACGTCCCGGAGTGTATAATGTGGAAGAATTCAATCCCGATCCGTTCATGGAGCAATTGAACAAGCAAGGTTTGCCTTGGCACGAAGTATTCGATCAAGATCTCGAACTGTAAATTCATTGAGATGATACAGATAGGAGATCCAATACCCGAGGTTCTTGGGATGGATGACCAAGGGCGAGAAGTGCGTGCTACTGCTTTCCGAGGTAGGAAATTGGCTATCTATTTCTATCCCAAGGATAGCACGCCCGGATGTACGGCGCAGGCTTGCAGTTTGCGAGATAGTTATGCAGATTTACAGCAATCCGGGTATGAAGTATTGGGGGTGAGTGTGGATAGTGCAAAGTCGCATCAACGCTTTCGAGAAAAGAACAATTTGCCCTTTGCACTTATTGCCGATACGGACAAAACCTTGGTAGAGGCTTTCGGTGTGTGGGGAGAAAAGAAATTGTACGGTCGCACTTACATGGGAACCTTTCGGACAACTTTTCTTGTGAATGAAGAGGGTGTGGTGACACGCATCATACCCCCCAAGGAGGTGAAAACGGCCGAACACGCCAGGCAGATTTTGGCCGAATAATAAAAACTATATTAGAAAGACTTATTGCACAATATGGCAAAGAAAGAAGTAAGAACGGAGTTTGAGGGTAGGCTTGATGGCGAGAACAAGCTGAAAGCCCTTCAGGCTGCCATGGAGAAAATCGAGAGATCCTTTGGTAAAGGAGCTATCATGAAGATGGGTAGCGAAGAGGTGGAACCCATAGAGGTGATTTCTACCGGCTCCATCGGTTTGAATGTAGCGCTGGGCGTGGGAGGTTATCCCCGTGGGCGTATTATCGAGATTTTTGGACCGGAGTCTTCCGGTAAAACCACCTTGGCCATCCATGCCATTGCCGAAGTGCAGAAAACCGGAGGCATCGCTGCTTTCATTGATGCCGAGCATGCCTTCGATCGATTTTATGCGGCCAAATTGGGAGTGGATGTGGACAATCTTTGGGTTTCTCAACCCGACGACGGAGAGCAGGCACTCGAAATTGCTGAACAGTTGATTCGCTCTTCGGCCGTTGACTTGATTGTCATTGACTCGGTTGCAGCTCTCACTCCCAAAGCCGAAATCGAAGGCGATATGGGTGATAGCAAGGTGGGACTTCAGGCACGGTTGATGTCACAGGCCCTCCGTAAATTGACCTCGGCTGTGAGTAAGACGCGTACTACCTGCATCTTCATCAATCAACTGCGTGAGAAAATCGGTGTGTCGTTCGGCAATCCGGAGACGACCACAGGCGGACATGCTTTGAAGTTCTATGCTTCCGTTCGTTTGGATATTCGACCCAGTACGCCCATCAAAGATGGAGAAGAAGTGTTGGGAAGGCTCACCAAAGTGAAGGTCGTGAAAAACAAAGTAGCTCCTCCTTTCCGTCGGGCTGAGTTCGATATCATGTTTGGAGAGGGTGTGTCTCGTTCGGGTGAAATCATTGATTTGGGTGTAGACCACGATATCATTAAAAAGAGTGGGTCGTGGTTTAGTTACAACGGTACCAAGCTGGGACAAGGACGTGATGCAGCCAAAGCTTGTATCTTGGACAATCCTGAGTTGGCAGAGGAGTTGGAGCAGCTAATTTCGGAAGCTCTGAAAAAAGGGTAAACACTTAGAAAGTGCCCACAGATTAGATAGGATGCGACCGATGGTTGCATCCTATTTGTTTATTTCAAGTGAAAGTGTCGTAAACTCAAAGGAAAGCCTTATTTTTGTAGTCGCTTTAATGTGTATAATGTTTTAAGTATGATTAAAATAACATTTCCCGATGGAACCGTTCGGGAGTATAAAAAAGGAACAACAGGTTTGGAGATTGCCGAAAGCATCAGCAGTCGTTTGGCTCAAGAAGTACTTTCGTGTGGAGTAAACGGGCAGACCTATGATTTGAACCGCCCCATCCACGAGGATGCTGATTTCGTACTTTACAAATGGGAAGATGCCGAGGGCAAGAGAACCTTTTGGCATACCAGTGCCCACTTGTTGGCCGAAGCTTTGCAAGAACTCTATCCCGGCATTCAGTTTGGCATCGGACCGGCAATCGAAAGTGGGTTTTATTACGATGTGGATCCGGGTGATACGGTGATCAAGGAGAGCGATCTCGTGGCTGTTGAGAATAAAATGATTGAACTGGCTACACGGAAAGAAGCGTTGGTGCGTACCAGCATTTCTAAAGCCGATGCGTTGCAGAAGTTTGGAGATCGAGGCGAAACCTATAAATGCGAACTGATTTCGGAGTTGGAAGATGGTAATATCACCACTTACACTCAAGGTGGATTCACCGATCTTTGTCGTGGTCCTCACTTGATCAACACATCGCCCATCAAGGCTATTAAGCTGATGACGGTGGCCGGTGCCTATTGGCGTGGTCAGGAAGATCGTAAGATGATGACTCGTATCTATGGCATCACTTTTCCCAAGAAGAAGATGCTGGACGAGTATTTGGTAATGCTCGAAGAAGCCAAGAAGCGTGACCATCGTAAGATTGGCAAAGAAATGCAATTGTTTATGTTCTCGGAAACCGTAGGCAAGGGGCTTCCGATGTGGCTGCCCAAAGGAACGGCGCTTCGCTTGCGCTTGCAAGAATTCTTGCGTCGCATCCAGGTGCGCTACGACTATCAGGAGGTTATAACTCCGCCCATTGGAAACAAACTGTTGTATGTGACTTCGGGGCATTATGCCAAGTATGGTAAAGATGCTTTTCAACCCA
>JAXFUC010000090.1:0-2152 GCA_034176395.1 Bacteroides sp.
CAGTGTTCGGTACATCGAGCATATCTTGAACTTATTTCCGTTGTCTCATTACCGTAATCACTTCATACAGCGATTTGAAATCGCTTACATTAACGAATGTTACTTTGGAGAACAGATTTTGTTCTATTATACGGAAATTAAACAAGACGAATATTTTGTAGAGTTACGTAAGGGTGACGGAACTCCCATTTGCCGTTCTCGCATTGTTTTCATCGAAACTATTGCCGAATGAATCTTTCAAAAAAGAATTTCCGTGTGCTCCAACGGGAGCTATGCTTCATTCTTCTTTTCTTTTCCATAGCCGTGCATGCTGCAGCAACTCCTTCTCTCGAAGACAGCATTCCCATTTTGCCCCGCAAGAAGAACGTAGGAGAGATCTTGATGAATTGGGTCGATATTTTCAATCGTTGCGACACTGTTTACATACGTCCCCATCGCTATAATTATGCACTGCTTACCACATATAGCACCCATTTAGAACAATATGGTTTGTATAGCGAAGAGAACAGCAAGCAAACTCTTGTTCTATCTCCTGCCCCCCAGCGAAAGATTGGTTTGTACTTCGGTTGGAAATTTCTCTTTTTAGGGTGGTCGGTCGACGTTGATAAGCTTGGTTTTTCAGGGAAACGCCGCAACCGAGGAACAACCATCGACCTAAGTTTTTACAGCAGTCGCATAGGGCTGGATCTTTTGTATCACCGTACTTCGAACACATACCGCATTCATCGCATTACCGGATTTTCCCCATCCACATCCTCTGCATCGCTTCCTTTGTTTGACGGATTGGATACCGATATTCGAGGATTCTACCTCTATTATATTTTCAATAGCCAACGATTTTCTTACCCCGCGGCGTATAGTCAAACAACCAATCAGCGGCGTAGTGCAGGAAGCTGGATGATGGGTGTTGCTCACTCCAGTCATCGACTGTTTTTTGACGAGAATCGTTTTCCCGAATCCATACAACAAGAGATGAGTCCTTCCATGCGTGTAACCAAAGTTGCCTATGCCACTACATCCCTTTACGTGGGCTATGGCTACAACTGGGTAGTGGGTCAAAATCTCTTAGTCAATCTTACACTCAATCCGGCCATAGCCTATAAGCGTTCCTCGGCCGATGCCGAATCGTCTTTAGGTACACCGACGACTCGTAAGCAACATCAATGGGGAGTCGACTTCCTGGGTCGAGCGGGGTTGGTTTACAACAACGGGCGTTACTTCATCGGTTCATCTTTTGTTGCCAAGGTTTTTAACTACCGTCGCAACTCTTTCTTTCTGAGCAACAGCTTAGGAACGCTTCAGGTCTATGCAGGATTCAATTTCGACTTGAAAAAAGAGTACCGAAAACACCCTTGACTTTTCATCGAAATCCGCGTCACTTGTTCGATACTTCTGCATATGTCTCAATTTAAATACAAGTTTTCGGACCTTCCATCAAGGTCTTCTCACAAAAAGAAAGCCTTTGCTGCGTTCCAAGAAATATAATTTCTACCTTTGTCGAACCAAATCTATACACCTCATAAAGTTTTATCATAGCAATGAGCGAACAAGCACCTTTTATGATATTCTCGGGCACCAACTCGAGATATCTCGCAGAGAAAATCTGTGCCAGTCTCAACTGTCAGTTGGGTAAGATGAACATCACCCATTTCGCCGATGGAGAGTTTGCAGTCTCCTACGAAGAGTCCATTCGCGGCGCTCACGTATTCTTGGTTCAGTCTACTTTTCCGAATGCCGACAATCTGATGGAATTGCTTTTGATGATCGACGCTGCCAAGCGTGCTTCGGCCAAGAGCATTGTGGCGGTTATCCCCTACTTCGGTTGGGCTCGTCAAGACCGCAAGGATAAGCCTCGTGTATCCATCGGAGCCAAGTTAGTGGCCGATCTCCTTTCGGTGGCAGGTATCGACCGTTTGATGACTATGGATTTACATGCCGATCAAATTCAAGGCTTCTTCGACATTCCTGTGGATCACCTTTATGCTTCGGCTGTGTTCTTGCCCTACATCCAATCCTTGAATTTGGAAGACCTTGTCATTGCGACACCCGATGTGGGTGGTTCCAAACGAGCCAGTACTTTCTCCAAATACTTGGGAGTACCCTTGGTGTTGTGCAATAAGTCCAGAGAAAAAGCCAATGAAGTAGCTTCGAT
>JAXFUC010000091.1:0-3691 GCA_034176395.1 Bacteroides sp.
ACAGGATAGTAGATACGTTCTGCACGGTCGATGGGTAAGGGAATTGTGCTGAAAAGCGTTTTGATTTTCTCTTCCATCTTATTGACGTCAATGTCTCCAACAACGACAATGGCTTGTAAATCGGGGCGATACCATTTGTGATAGTAATCTCTGAGAGTGGTGTAATGAAAATTTCTCACGATATTCATATCTCCGATAGGCATACAGTCGGCATATTTTGTACCGGCATAGATAACTGGCATAGATTGTTCGGCGAGGCGTTGCATGGCCATTCCAACACGCCTTGCTCGCCACTCCTCTTCTATTACGCCCCGCTCTTTGTCTATCTCCTTGTCTGTAAGCAGTAGCCCGTTGCTCCAATCGTGGAGAATCAGTAGGCAAGAGTCCAAAATTCCTTCTTTTTCGACAGGGGCTGCAGAGATGTTATAAACGGTTTTATCTACGCTGGTGTAGGCATTGAGATTAGCCCCAAACTTAATGCCAACGCTTTCGCACCATTTCACAATACTGGGACGGATGGAGTCACCAGGGAAATGGCGTGTGCCGTTGAAAGCCATGTGTTCAAGGAAGTGAGCCAACCCACGCTGTGTTGGTTCCTCAAGAATAGACCCTACTTTCTGGGCAATAAAAAAATCTGCTACGCCTTTTGTTTGGGCGTTGTGACGGATGTAATAGGTCATCCCGTTGGGAAGCATACCCTTACGGATGGTCTTATCCGTTTCTACCATTGTTTCTTGTGCCCATAAATGGCAAGTAAGAAAGGTGGCAAAGATGAAAAGAAGTTGTTTCATTGTTGTGTGTGTTGTTTTCTTGTTACTTTTGAGAAAGTTTATACTTAAGCATAGAAGGTGTAGCTCTTGGTTCAAAGTCTTCCGTAGAGTTGTTGGTGTCGACCCATTTTTTGCCTTCTTTCTTTCGTACAACGGATTTATTGTAGCGTGTTTCATCGAAATTGACATTCGCACAATAGGTGAATCCCTTATCGAGCATTGGAGAAAGAACATTCCATTCATGCGCTGTGGGAATAGCAAGATTGACGGCATCGGCAATCCAAGCGTTTGGTATAAAATATTCGCGCTCACGAATTGGTACGACAATATCTCCCTGTTTGAAGATGTACTCGAACTTATAGCGATACTTCTGCATGAAGGTTTGCATATCTACCATAGGACGTGCTATCGCATAACTTTTGACGCCTCGTGTGTGCATAACGAATGTTCCGTTGAAGTTCCCGTACCAGTTTGTGAGGTTAGGTACTTTCAAGTTATCTCTGTCACCATCGAGAGTGGACGATTTGTCGTAGATTTCAAAGTTGGCCTTGCTGAGGTCGAAGGAATTTGGATTGATGCTACTATGGTCTATGGCTGTCAGTGCGATAACCAATTCCTCTCCCGGATGCACGGGCACATCACGTCCTGTGCCAGGGACAACATATATGGCACTAATCGTCATCGCTTCACTCATGATATTCGGTTGATAGTCGTGTTTATCGTCACTGGTGAAAAACGACTCTATGAAGGCAAGACCATCGGCATACATTGTTGTGTCACTATTGTTGCCTATTTTGACATACTGATCGTCGGTGTACATAAAGCCATCAGGGGTTGTTGTACCGGTAAAGAATATTTCGGAAATGACGAAACCCTCTTGTGCTGAATAAACGTTGAGTGCCATTTCTGTAGTCTGTTTTTGCTCTTGGTTGCTGATAGGTACATTCTCACGTTTCGCCTTTACCTTTGCCGTGATTGGCTGTTGGTTTACTTGGTAAGTGAGCGTCCCTGTCACCACGATGTTGTAATATCCCTCCGGAAGTGAGAGGTCTGTGACGAAGCTACTGTCTGAGAAAGTAAATTTTTCGGTTGTGTATTGTTGTTGTGTTTGAACGTTTGTCAGCACTGCCTTTGTTTCTGTTAAGACGGCTTCTCGTAGGTGAAGAGGCAAGTGGAGTGATAGGTGGTGGGTAACGGTGATTGTTTCCTTGTGGTTATCGTCTTGATAGTCGTTGCAGGAAGCCATTACCATAGAGATGGTGAGAACGGCTACAATAGCTTTAAGGCCTGCCATTAAGATGTGTTTATTCATTGTGTTTATAATTAGAACGTAATACCGATGGATGCTTCTGTTTCAACTTGATGCAGAAAGGACATACGGTGATAGTAAAGAGCTGCCTTTAGAAAAGTGCCGATGCCTTTCCATTGCTTAAGGGAATGGTAAATACTACCTTGCGCTCCAAGTTTCCAAAGGTGGGCGGTTTTATGGCGATAGGTATGATTTACTAATAATGTTCTTTGACTATCCATAAAGGCATAAGGCATTGTGATCCGTTTGGAAGCATTATGGAAATAAGCTATTTGTCCACTCCACTCTAAGAGCCATTGAGCATTCGCACGCCATAAGAATTGACAGCTAAGACTACCATAATGTTTGGTGAATGCCATTTCGCGTTGCGGATGAACATACTCCGAGCGTTCGTCAAGATGGCCTATCTTGGCATGGAGCGTCAGTTGGAGTAATCTTCCCATGCTAAGTGCGCCATCTATATAAATATCTGACCGTTTGTTTCGGAACATCGATAGTGTGATGAGCGATTTGTACTCTGTGCTGGAAGAATTACCCGCAATGTGTTCATTACCTCTTCTATATTCCATTTCCCAGCCACTGGAAACCGACCATTTGAAATCTCCTTCACATCTCCAACCCAAGCGCACACCACACCGATGAATCTCCAGCCGACTGATCGGCAATGCATTCAGTTCTGTTAGTATTTTGTCGTAAGGCATATACCCGGCTTCAATCATGCAATAAGCCCCACTTCGCGTCAAGGGAGCAAGCCGAAAGTCGGTCATAAAACCTGTGCCTTTATAATACGCAGAGCGAATAGTGCCAGCAAAGCGCACATAGTCAGTTCCAAGTCCTGTCCTATGAAATTCAGGAATCACTCCTAAAGGATTATAAAACTCCACATTATTAGTTTGCTTGTATACTCTTCCGCTAAGCCCAGCACCTATTTTATAGCGTTTCAAATCGTAGGCTAATCCCAAACGGAGTGTAAGATCGGTGACGATGCCTCGTGGCCGAGGATCTGTGGTGCGGTATTCGTGTTCGGCTCTAAAATCCATTTCTGCACCAAAAGTCAACTTCTTTATTTTCAAGGCGTAACCACCATTGAAAGCGTATCGCTCATTCTCTATATCTCCTCCGATTGTATCGGCCATCACATAGGGGTAAAGCAAGTCGTAGTCGGAAGTGGAATTGAAGCGAATGTGATGCTTTTTGCCTGTTTGATAAGATGCTCCTCCCCACACCGTATTGTTAGGGTTGAGCCGAAGATACGACTGCATATAGAGATTACCCAAGAGATGTCCATCGCCTGTTTCCAGCTGCAGAGGGCTATCGGCCTTGCGGTAACTACCCTTTACTCCGAACTCCGTTAGCGAGGTGACATAGGTGTCGTGCATAAAGGACGGATTGTCTCTAATGGTGCTCAATAGTATCTTTTGCCACTCATTCCGATGGTTGGCAATGGCTGTCGTATCCTGTTCGCTTCCTGCAGCAGAAATAGCAAAGAGGCAACATAAATATGTAATGATGTATTTGCCGTCCATCTTATATAAATATTATATCCGTATTGACAGGCGTAGGATGTTCGACAATTTCAAGATAATTCTCCGAAGCTCTGTAATGCTTAACT
>JAXFUC010000092.1:0-34063 GCA_034176395.1 Bacteroides sp.
AATCGGTCGTAAGTTTACCCGCATCCTCACCGTGGAAGATGGTTGTTTGACGGGTGGCATGGGAACTGCCGTTATGGAGTTCATGGCCGGGAATGGCTATACCCCCCTCATCAAACGGGTGGGAGTGCCCGATCGCTTTGTAGAACACGGAACCGTGCCCGAGCTGCGTCGTATCTGTGGTATGGATGAGGAAGGCGTAGTCCGCGTGTTGAACGAAATGTTGAACCAAACACTTGCCCGATGAAGATTATCATTGCCGGAGCAGGTAACGTGGGTACTCACCTGGCCAAGCTCCTTTCTCGCGAACGTCAAGACATAACGCTTATCGACGAAAACGAAGACAATCTCACCGCGTTGAGTAATAATTTCGACTTGCTGACCGTGGCAGTTTCGCCCATCTCCATTGCAGGGCAAAAGGAGGTAGGCGTTGCCGGTTGCGATCTTTTCATTGCCGTCACCCCCGATGAGAGCCGAAACATGACGGCCTGCATGATTGCCACCAGTCTGGGAGCCAAGAAGACCGTGGCACGAATAGATAACTACGAGTATCTTCAGCCCGGGCACAAAGAATTCTTTCAGCAGATGGGTGTCGGCTCGCTCATTTATCCCGAGATGCTGGCTGCCCAAGAGATTGTTTCGTCCATGCGTATGAGCTGGGTGCGACAGTGGTGGGAGTTTTGCGGTGGGGCCTTGGTTTTGATAGGTGTGAAGATGAGAGAGACGGCCGAGATTTTGGATGTCTCGCTCACCGAGTTGGGTCGGCGACAGTTGCCCTATCACGTGGTAGCGGTGAAAAGGGGTAATGAAACGATTATTCCCCGAGGAGGCGATTCGCTGAAACTGAATGATATTGTCTACTTTACCACTACCAAAAAGTATATTCCCTACATTCGAAAAGTGGCCGGTAAGGAGGATTATGCCGATGTGAGGAACGTGATGATCATGGGTGGAAGCCGCATTGCTGTTCGTACTGTCCAAAAGGTGCCCGACTACATGCAGGTCAAAATCATCGAAAGTGACCCCGCTCGCTGCCAACGACTCACCGAGCTGCTGGATGATGACACCATGATTCTCAACGGAGATGGCCGTGATCTGACTTTGCTTACGGAAGAAGGACTCAAGCAAACCGATGCTTTTGTGGCCTTGACCGGTAATTCCGAAACCAACATTTTGGCCTGCTTGGCAGCCAAACGCATGGGGGTTCAGAAAACCGTGGCCGAGGTCGAGAATATCGACTACATAGGTATGGCCGAGAGTTTGGACATAGGTACGGTTATCAATAAGAAAATGATAGCCGCCGCCCACATCTATCAAATGATGCTCGACGCCGATGTTTCCAACGTCAAGAGTCTTACTTTTGCCAATGCAGAAGTGGCCGAATTTACGGTGCCTCCCCACGCACGCATCACCAAACACCTCGTCAAGGATTTGGGACTGCCCAAAGATGTAGCCATCGGAGGTTTGATTCGCAACGGCGAGGGAATGCTCGTTACCGGAAACACGCAGATAGAGGCCGGCGACCATGTGGTGGTTTTCTGTCTGAACATGATGATCAAGAAAGTCGAAAAATACTTTCACTAACCCTTAGACACCCACGCACAATGATCAATAAGAAAATGATTCTTCGCATCATCGGCTTTTTGCTGCTCATCGAGGTTGCGATGATGCTGTGCAGCGCGGGGGTGTCCTACCTCTATGAGGGGCGCGATTTGTATGGTTTTCTTTTGTCCATCGGTGTTACACTACCCGTTGGGGTGCTGTTACTATTGGCCGGTCGAGATGCCGAGCGCACACTGAGCCGTCGCGATGGTTACGCCATTGTGAGCTTTTCGTGGTTGGCTTTCTCGGTGTTTGGCATGTTGCCCTACCTGTTTGGGGGATATATACCGCGTTTGGCCGATGCTTTTTTCGAAACCATGTCAGGCTTTAGCAGTACGGGAGCCACGATTCTGGACGATATAGAGTCCTTGCCCCATGGCATACTCTTTTGGCGATCGCTCACGCAGTGGATAGGCGGCCTGGGCATTGTGTTCTTTACCATTGCGGTACTGCCCATCTTTGGAGTGGGAGGCATACAGGTTTTTGCCGCCGAGTCTTCGGGACCCACGCGCGATAAGGTGCATCCTCGCATCGGTATTACAGCCCGATGGTTGTGGCTGCTTTATGCCGGTCTGACCGCTTTGCTGGTTCTTCTGCTCATGATAGGAGGCATGGATCTTTTCGATAGCGTTTGCCACTCGTTTGCCACCACCGGTACCGGCGGATTTTCTACCAAGCAAGCGAGCATTGCTGCCTATAACTCTCCTTATATAGAGTACGTGATTAGTTTCTTTATGTTCCTTTCGGGGGTTAACTTCATGTTGTTGTTATTGCTCGTCAAAGGGCGGATCAAGAAATTTTTCAGCGATACGGAGTTGCGTTTTTATGTGCTCTCCACCTTAATGTTCACGTTGCTCATTTTCGTGGGTGTGTACCTTCAATCCGATTCTACCCCCGAGGAAGCTTTTCGGCGGGCCCTCTTTCAAGTCATATCGCTCCACACTTCCACAGGTTTTGCCACCTGCGACTATATGTTGTGGCCGGCTGCACTTTGGGGATTGTTGCTGGTTGTGATGGTGACCGGGGCTTGTGCCGGCAGTACCACCGGCGGACTCAAGTGTATACGCTTGGTCATTCTGCTCAAAATTGCTCGTAACGAGTTCAAGCACATCCTGCACCCCAATGCCGTACTTCCGGTGCGGGTGAACAAACATGTCATTGCTCCCACGATACAATCCACGGTACTGGCCTTTACATTTGTTTATGTAGCCATCAGCGTAGTGAGTATCTTGGTGCTCATGGCCATGGGCGTAGGCTTTATGGAGTCTATTGGAACGGTCATCTCCAGCGTGGGCAATATGGGGCCGGGATTGGGCATTTGCGGGCCGGCTTATTCGTGGAGCATGCTGCCCGATGCCGCCAAATGGCTTTTGTCGTTTTTAATGCTACTGGGTCGATTGGAGCTGTTTACCGTTCTGTTGCTGTTTCATCCCGACTTTTGGAAGAAGCATTAAGTCTTTAAGTGCAGCTGTCCTGACTCTCTTTTTTCGAGAAGGAATTGAAGGCTTCAAACTGGCTTGTCTTCATAGGTTCTCCATACTGACCGAGGAGATTACAGAAACATCTTTTTGTATTCTTTCGATTTATGCGCTACCTTTGCAGCCCTTTGTTAAAATGAAAGCTGTGAAAAATAGTGTGAAGCATTTGTATTTAGTCCTTGCTCTTTTGCTGGGAGCAATCGTTGCCGGCTGTGGCAAAGAAACAATCATTGAACGTATTGAGGTGCGCAAAGGCGCACAAATTCATGTAGGGAAAGGAGTTCCTTCGGCGTCCTTAGGAGCAGAAGGCGATTTCTACATAGACTTGCTGACTGCCGATCTGTATGGAGCAAAGGCAGCTACCGGATGGGGTGTCGCAGCCGTTAATCTTCGCGGTTTGAAGGGAGACCCCGGAGCGGCCGGAGATACAGGGCCACAAGGTGAACCCGGAGCACCGGGTAAACCGGGACAAGATGGTGCACCCGGCAAAGCAGGAGCCGACGGACAGCCCGGACAGCCCGGAGTGGACGGACAACCCGGAGCGCCCGGGGCGGATGGCCGACCCGGTGCACCGGGAGTGGATGGCGAACCCGGCACGAAGATACTGGGAGGCGATGGTGTTCCCACATCCGATTTGGGACGGGTGGGCGATTGGTACATCGACAAAACGAATCGAAAATTATACGGTCCTAAGGACGGTGAAGGCTGGAAGGAAGCCTTCGACTTAGGTAGTCAAGGTCAAGGGGGAGGGGCAACATTGCCCCTTTCCGTTATTTATCCACCTTCGAGCTATGAACTCGAAGGTACTACGCTGAAGAAGTGGAAAGATAAGACAATTCGCTACTTGGATATGCGTGCCGATGCTCATCTAAGCAAGGTTCAAGTGATTGGTCCCGAGGCTTTCAAGATAGGCAATGACCCCTCGTTGAGGGATGTAATTCAGCTGAGTCGCATATACCTACCCGACGGACTGCAACGCATCGAAGACCGGGCTTTTATGTATTGCAAACTATTGACGGGTGTTGAGATACCCGAATCGGTAGAATACATTGGGAAGCAGGCTTTCTTCTTTTGCGAACATTTAGGTCGGTTGAGGTTGCCATCGAAGCTCACCACCATCAAAGAGGGATGTTTCAATTGTTGCAAGGCGTTGTACGATTTTGAACTGCCCGCAAGTATCACCACCATTGAGAATGCTGCTTTTTCCGAGTGTAATTCGTGGGAATACCCAAAGCTCCCACCCAATATCACTGAGATACCTCAAGCCATGTGCAGCTATTGTCCCGGCATGAGGCGAGTGGAGGTTCCCAAGGGGGTAACTGTTATTGGCAAAAGGGCGTTCCACAAATGCAGCAACCTCGAATCCATAAGCATTCCCGAGGGAGTGGTAACAATTGATGAAAAAGGCGTTGCCACTGAGAGTAAAAACCTAAAGAAGTTGGAACTTCCGGCCAGCCTGCGCGAGTTGGGACGCGATGCCTTGGCTTTCAACAGAGGCATGGTCTCGGTTACTTTTCATTCAATGGTGCCTCCTACATTGCATGATGAGTGGGTCTTGGGCAACAACGATATGCTGACCGATATTTTTGTGCCGGCTTCGGCTTTGGAGGCTTATCGGTCGGCACCTCATTGGAGTAGCAGTCGGATTCTCGGAAAGTTAAAGGCCATTCCTCAAAGACAATAATCAGCAAAACCTAACGGACAATGAAGATACTGCAATACATAGGCATAGGGCTGTGCATGATATGGGCCTGCATGGCTTGTAACAAAGAAACCATCGTTAACAAGGTCGAGGAGATACCTACCAATCTCATTCTATTTGGCCAAGGACGTCCCGGTGCTGACTTAGGTGTGTCGGGCGATTACTACATAGACATTTCTACATCAGATCTTTATGGAGCAAAGACTGCCGATGGCTGGGGAATGCCCATTATTAACCTTAAAGGCCTGCCCGGCGAGCGTGGTGCCGATGGACAACCCGGGCTACCGGGGGCTGAAGGACTGCCCGGCGAACCCGGAAAACCGGGAGCACCCGGAGCCGATGGACAGCCAGGCACACCCGGTGCTCCGGGCAAAGACGGGGTAAAGGGAGCCGATGGCCGACCCGGGGTGGCAGGACAGCCCGGTAGACCCGGACTCAAAGGGAGCTTGATTTTTGTGGGTGTCGGAGCACCTACGGATGATCAAGGCAGCGAGAACGATTGGTATATCGACAAAGAGGCTCGCAAACTCTATGGCCCTAAGAGCAATTCCAACTGGGGAACGCCTGTGCCACTGAAGCCGGAAAATAATCCCACCACACCCACTGCCCCAACAACGCAGCCGAGAGGCTATGTGAAGGAGTTTAACGATAGCGACCCATCACGTCCGGTTATTGCTGCGACCGACTATACCTTGGACGAAACAGGTACGAAGTTGAAGAAGTGGAACAACAAGAATACGGTCTTCATCAACATGAAGCAAGAACCTGCTTTGGCTCGCGTAGCTTCCATCGAAACGGGTGCTTTTGCCTATCTGCCCTATTTGCGTGCGGTCATTTTGCCCGAAGGCCTGACCACCATTAGCCAAGACGGCTTCAAAGACTGCGATCGTTTGGTGGAGGTAAGCTGCCCGGCAAGTCTTCGTAAATTGAGCGAACGGTCTTTTACTCGTTGTTATAGGTTGCGGAGCGTGATTTTTGCCGAGGGGTTGGAAGAAACGCCTTACAAATTGTTTTTCAATTGCGCCAATATGGAGGAGGTGGAGTTTCCCTCCACGCTCAAGAAGATGGGTAGTTATGCGTTTTGGGATATCCCCAACCTGGAGAGAGTCATCATGAATAGCTCCACACCTCCGCAGATTGTTTACGGTTCGGATCTGTTCTATGCAGTTCGGAGATTGGAACATATCTATGTGCCGGCAGGTAGTGTGGATCTTTATAAGGCTGCTGACGGTTGGAAAAGTCAGGCCGATAAGATCAAAGCCAAACCCACTCAATAAAGAAAACTCCCCTGCTTGGAACTTCCAAGCAGGGGAGTTTTCTTTGTGACCCCGGTGCGATTCAAACGCACGACCTTCAGAACCGGAATCTGACGCTCTATTCACTAAGCTACGGAGCCTTATATTTGTTTCGCGACTCGCGCCCCTCGTGGCCGATGCCTTTTCGACATTCGCCTTCTCACCTTGCTTGTTTACCTACCGAGCATGCTGATGTCGTCGGAAAAAGCGGAAAAGTTTCTTGTGCGAAAGTCCTTTGGTCGAAAACTTGTGAACCTTGTGGGTCTGTTTTCAAAGGTTTGAGTCAGGAAGTGATTCCGCTGCGATTCGAACGCAGAACCGACGCCTTAGAAGGGCGTTGCTCTATCCAGTTGAGCTACGGAACCTTGAATTTTGCGCGACAAAGGTAAAAAGAATCCTTGAAAAAAGGCAAGGAAACCCAGGTTTATTTTAGAACGAAGCTTTCGGAAGTGGGAAGAAGAGGGGAGGGGAGATTGAGTGTTCGATGCCCCGAGGAGCATGAGTCATCGGCGAGGGAGAATGGGATATGTCGGTTTGTATAAAGAGTTGAATATGCCCTCGGTGAGGTGTCGGTTGTGTAATTGTCGGCTTGCGGTGGGACAACCAGATGTTATGCCCTTGTACGATGCATGTGTTGGTGACGTCCATCTTTGGGTGGGGTAGAATGGGTGCTTGTGCATTGTTTGGTAGGTGTTTGCACTTCGCGTGGTAAGTGCCCACACTTTGGTCGGTAAGTGCCTACACTTTGCTCGGTAGGTGGCTATACATTGTTTCCGTTCTCTTTGTGTTTCCCGGGCCTGCCGTTTGTACATTGTGTTCGAGGTTTGGAGAACGATTTTTTGCTCCGCCTCGGAAGGGGTGGGGGCGAGGGTTGGAATGCTGAAACGAATGTATTACTTTTGTGCAATCATGAGCGAAGAACTGCATCGGAAATGAGGCGAGAACTGGAACGAATCGGGCGTTGGCTCCTGCCGTTGGCTTTGGGAGCGTTTACCTTGTATTGGGTCTATCGCGACTTCGACTTTGGCCGAGCGTTCGATGTGCTTGTGAACCGCACACAGTGGGGATGGGTGCTTTTTTCCCTGTTGTTTGGCATTTCGGGGCAAGTGTTCCGAGGTTTGCGGTGGCGACAGGCTTTGGAGCCTTTGGGGCATACGCCCTCTCGTGCTCGTTGCACCTATGCCATTTTTGCCTCTTACGCTGCGAGTTTGATCATCCCCCGCTTGGGCGAGGTCAGTCGGTGCGGACTGCTGCAACGCTCGGACAATGTGCCTTTCACTGCCTCGCTGGGCACAGTGGTGACCGAACGGCTGGTCGATGCCGCCTGTATCCTGGTACTCACGGCGGTGGTGTTTCTTTGTAACTTTTCGTTTTTTATAGACTTCTTGACGCAGACGGGGCTGAAGATTCCCTCGTGGATTCATCTTTTCACCACGGTGTGGTTCTACATTGTGCTGGCATTCGGGGTGGGTGTGTTGCTGTTGCTTTATCGGTTGCGGCGTATGCTCTTCTTCTACGAGCGGCTCAAGGGAATGGTTGTTCATCTGGGACAGGGCATCGGGTCGTTGCGCAACGTGAAGCGAAAGGGGTGCTATTGGTTGTACACCTTAGGCATTTGGTTGAGCTACTTTCTGCACTTTTACTTCACTTTTTACTGCTTCGACTTTACTTCTCATTTGGGGATGGGAGCTGCCTGGGTGATGTTTGTGGGAGGCACGTTTGCCGTCTTGGTGCCTACGCCCAACGGTGCAGGCCCCTGGCACTTTGTCATCATCTCGATGCTGATGATGTACGGGCTTTCGGCCCTTGATGCAGCAGCCTTTGCCTTGATTGTGCACGGCATCCAAACACTCTTGGTGGTGTTGCTGGGAGTGGTGGGATTGGCTGTGTTGAATCGCCGAGGTAGGCAGGGATGAACAAGAACGGCGTTGTGGCAGTTATATAATGTAAACGAAACACGAAATAGAAGACCATTAAAAACAAACGATTCAATAACCTTAAAAACAAAAAACAAGCGTATGAGTACAATCCTTTCTTTGGCTCCGCAAGCTGTGTGGAAGCATTTCTATTCGTTGACACAAATACCCCGTCCATCGGGGCACTTGACCGAGGTAACAGCCTTCTTGCTCGACTTCGGCAAGAAACTGGGCCTGGAATCCTATACCGATGAGGTGGGCAACGTTATCATCCGTAAACCGGCAACTCCCGGCATGGAAGACCGAAAGACAGTCATTTTGCAAGCCCACATGGATATGGTGCCCCAGAAGAACAACGACAAAGTGCACGATTTTGAGAAAGACCCCATTGAAACCTATATCGACGGCGATTGGGTGCGAGCCAAAGGCACAACGCTCGGTGCAGACAACGGCATGGGTGTGGCAGCCATTATGGCTGTGCTCGAATCGACAGACCTGAAGCACGGTGAGCTTGAGGCGCTCATCACTGCCGACGAGGAAACCGGCATGTATGGTGCCTTTGGTTTGAAACCCGGTGTGGTGAAAGGCGAAATCCTGCTCAACCTCGATTCTGAGGACGAGGGCGAACTCTACATCGGTTGTGCCGGCGGTGTGGACATCACGGCTACCTTGGCCTATAAGGAAGTTGCACCCGAATCGGATGATATTGCCTTGAAAATTTCGTTGAAAGGCCTGCGTGGTGGACACTCGGGATTGGAAATCAACCAAGGTCGTGGCAATGCCAACAAGCTGTTGGTGCGTGTGATTCGTGAGGCCGTGGCCGACTATGAAGCTCGTTTGGCTTCGTGGAACGGTGGCAATATGCGCAATGCCATTCCGCGCGAAGCCAGTGCAGTCGTTACGATTCCCGCCGAGAATGAAGCCGAACTGACCGATCTTGTGAAGCAATACGAGGCCTTGTTCAATGCCGAGTTCGGAGCCATCGAAACACCCATCAGTCTCTTGGTGGAGCGAGTGGCTTTGCCTCAAGGCATTGTGCCCGAAGAAATACAAGACAACCTCATCGGTGCCATCTACGGCTGTCAGAATGGTGTGATGCGTATGATTCCCACCGTACCCGATACGGTGGAAACATCGTCCAACTTGGCCATCATCACCATCGACGGCGGACAAGCCGAAATCAAGATTTTGGCACGTAGTTCTTGCGATAGCATGAAAGAATTCTTGGCCACCAGCCTCGAATCGTGCTTCTCCATGGCAGGCATGAAGGTGGAGTTCAGCGGAGCCTACTCGGGATGGCAGCCCAATGTGGAATCGCCCATTTTGCACGCCATGAAGAAGTCGTATGCCCAGCAATTCGGCAAGGAACCCGAAGTGAAAGTGATTCATGCCGGGCTGGAATGTGGCATTATCGGAGCCGTGTTCCCCGGTTTGGATATGATTTCGTTCGGTCCTACTCTGCGTTCACCGCACTCGCCCGATGAACGTGTGCTTGTGCCCACGGTACAGAAGTTTTACGACTTCTTGGTGGCTACGCTCGAACAAACACCCAAGCGCATTTGAATGACGGAAGGTGAGTGGCTTGAATAGCTGCCGAGCTTTCTCGAACAAATAAAAGACGACGCCTCCGCCCTTAAGGGTGGAGGCGTTTGTTTATAGGTGTTCGGTCGATGAGAAACGATTGGTTGAGAGAGGGGGAAGAAAGGGAGTATCATCCCCATGAGTCGTCGAAGGGAAGGAGAAGCTGTCTGTTGTCGGTCTCCTTGCCTTTGCTGTGCTTGATGCTCAGCCCCAACAGTCGCACCGGAAGCAGAAATTCGATGTCTTGCATCAAGGCATGTGCCGTGCGCTTCAATTCCGTTTCGCTTGCGATGGGAAGTGGCAAGGTGTGGCTACGCGAGCGTATGCTGAAGTCGGCATACTTCACCTTCAGCGTCACGGTTCTGCCTTGAAACTGCTTACGCCTCATGCGTTGCATCACCTCGATAGCTAGTTCGTTTATCACCAATCGCAGTTCGTCGAGATTGCAGGTGTCGGCATCGAGCGTCACTTCCGCTCCCAGCGAAAGACGTTCGTATTGCGACTCCACGGGACGTAGGTCGATGCCCCGTGCATTGCGGTAGAACTCCAGCCCACGTCGGCCAAATTGGGCGGTGAGTGCCTCCGGACTGAAGGTTTTGAGGTCTTTGCCTGTGTAGATGTGTAGGCGATGCATCTGCTCGAGTGTCACCTTCCCCACTCCGAAAAAACGCTCTATGGGCAATGACTCTACGAACTTCTCGCCTTGAGAAGGCTTAATGACAAACAGTCCGTTGGGCTTTTGGTAGTCGGATGCAATCTTGGCCAAAAACTTATTATAGGACACTCCGGCCGAGGCTGTCAGTTGGGTGCTTCGGTGGATGTTGTCTTTGATGCGGCGAGCCACCTCCGTGGCTGTGACGATGTTTTGCTTGTTGACGGTGACATCCAAAAAGGCTTCATCCAGTGATAGAGGTTCCACCAAGTCGGTATGTTCCTTGAAAATTTCCATGATTTGGTGGGACACTTCTTTGTAAACCTCAAACCGATGGGGAGCGAAAATGAGTTGGGGGCATAGTCGTTTGGCTGTGACCGAGGGCATGGCCGAGCGAATGCCATATTGCCGGGCCTCGTAGCTGGCTGCCGACACCACGCTGCGAGGACCGTCATGGGCAACCACCAAAGGTTTGCCCTGCCATTGAGTATGATCTCTTTGCTCTATGGAGGCAAAGAAAGCATCCATGTCAATATGAATAATCTTGCGTAGCAATGTGACTGGCAGGTAAGTGATACTTGATCGAGGAGTGGGCAAGATGCGTTCCGGATGCGCATCGGGTGCGTTCAAAGAATGCGTGAAACGGCTTCAAGGGGTATATAAAAAAGAAGGCCATCTATCCCAGACAGCCAATCTTCATAACCTTAAATCTAATACCATGAAAAACACAGTGCAAATATAAGGTGTTTATGTTATAAAACACAAGAACTCTTGCGAATTTTGGCTGCTTTTAACCTTTGTTGGGTTTTTAGTCGGGGTTTTACTTCGATTTATAGCTTTTTTTACTCAACGTAGAGTACCAAACCTTTCAAATATTCTCCTTCGGGATGGTAAATGTTCACAGGATGGTCGGCCGGTTGTGTCAGTTGATGGAGAATACGAACGCTGCGCCCCGATAATGCGGCAGCCGTGAACACGGCCGTGCGGAAATGGTCCTTGGTCACCACCTGCGAGCAGGAGAAGGTGAAGAGGATTCCCCCCGGACGTATTTTTTCAAAGGCCTTGGCATTCAGCTTGCGATAGCCCTGCAAGGCATTGCGCAGGGCGTCTTTGTGCTTGGCAAAGGCCGGTGGGTCGAGGATGATGAGGTCGTAGCGGTCGCCCATTCGGTCGAGATACTTGAAGGCATCTTCGGCAAAGGCTTCGTGGCGATGGTCGTGGGGAAAGTTTAGAGCCACGTTTTTGTTGGTCAGTTCGATGGCTTTGGCCGAACTGTCCACGGAGTGAACCAGGTTGGCACCTCCACGCATGGCATAGAAAGAGAAGCCGCCGGTATAACAAAACATATTGAGTACATTCTTTCCCCGGGCATAACGCTCCAATAAAGCGCGATTTTCGCGTTGGTCCACAAAAAAACCGGTTTTTTGTCCTTTGAGCCAATCCACGTGGAACCTCAATCCGTATTCTTGGGCAATGTTGTCGTGGCCACCTCCCACTAAGAAACCATTTTCGGGAAATAAGTCGGCTTTGAAGGGAAGGGTGGTTTCGGATTTATAGTAGATGTTGTCGATATGTCCTTCCATAACCTTCATCAAGGCTTGGGCTATGACCATGCGATCCTTGTGCATACCGGCCGAGTGGGCTTGCATCACGGCGGTGCGTGCATATACGTCGATGATCAATCCGGGCAGATTGTCGCCTTCGCCATGGACGAGTCGATAGGTGTTGTTCTCCGATTGGTCGACCAAGCCGAGGGCTTTCCTCATCTCAAAAGCTATCTTCAGTCTCTGTGTCCAGAAGGCCTCGTCGATGATCTCGGGCGAAAAAGAAAGTACACGCACGGCAATGCTGCCCACTTGGTAATGTCCCTGGGCTATGAATGCTTTATCGGCGGTGTACAATTGAACGATGTCGCCCTCTTCGGGTGTTCCGTCTATGCGAGCGATGGCGCCTGAGAACACCCAGGGGTGAAAGCGTTGCAGTGATTCTTCTTTACGAGGTTTGAGATGGACTGTGGTCATGAGAGATTCGAGTTTGTGGGTGGATTGGATGATGGGTGTATGGACTTGATGCGAAAGTTTTTTGTTGCCGAACGGGTTGTAGACTCGTCGAGTTTGAGTAAAGGGTTCGTGGGCATCATCTGCGAGCGGGCGGCGGAGCGTTTGGCTATGGGGCATTTTCGCCCGGATTCATGGTTTGTAGTAACCGATAGATGCGTAGGCAAGCCCATGCGTCGGTAGCGGCATATTGTTGTTGCTTCTCGGTCAGCACGTCCGACTCCCAATTAGAAAGTTGTTGCGACTTGGAAATTTTTTCTCCGAAGAGGTTGGCGTAAATCTTTTGCAAGCTCTTGTCCTGTATGCCGAATCGGGTCACACAATCCTGCAAGTCTATGCACGAGGCGGGTTTGAAAGGAGCACGTTTTTTCAGCATCAAAAAATCGTCTTTGAGCGAAAGACCCACTTTGACGACATCCGTGCTTTCGAGTAAACGTATCAACGAAGGGGGAAGCCCCATGCGGTTAAGACGAAACAAGAAGCAAGCTTCGTCTGTGGCCACTTGAAGCAGTGCCACCTTGTGGGTTTGTCCTTTGGCAAAGGAGGGACGTGTTTCGCTGTCGATTCCCAACACTTGGTGCCCCAACAAGAAGTTTACGGCTCTATTGGCTTCGTCCTCGGTGAGTATCACGTAGATGCGTCCGGAAAACTCGGCTTTGGGCAGTTGGTTGATGTCTTCTTTGGAGATGGTGGGTTGGATGGTCATAGGCTTTAACAACGAGAATGTGCCTGCTCAAGCGAGCGAAGCATCAGTCTTCATGAGAATGATGGTGACAATGGCAGCGATGGGGCGTGGGGTGCTCGTCTTCTTCGTTGGGCGAGTCGGTGCAGCAGTCGCAGGCGTCTTCGTCGTTATCGGCATTGTAGTAGGCTTCATGCAACGCACGCAGCACGTTCACGGTCTTTTGTCCCCATAGGTTGCCGAAGTTTTCCCGGCATAGGAAGAGGGCATCGTTCATGGTTTCGTTCAAGCCCAGTTGGAACACAAAGATAAAATCTTTGATGTCTTGGTATATGTCGGCCAGCGTTTCGGATACACTGCATTTGATGGGTTGATCGCTGTACTTCATATCGTCCACAAAGACATCCAAGAAGTCGTCTTGCTTGCCCAAGACTCCTAAGAGATTGAGTCGAATCAGTTCGTAGGTGTCCTCGGTGACATAGGTTTCGGGCATTTCTTCGCCCATCATTTTTACCGGGGGAAGTAAGGACGCTTTTAGATAAAGCAAAGGGAGTATCTTGAGTGAGGTGGAGACGAACGTTCGGCGTTCCATTTGTTCGGCCCTCTCAAGGAAAGCGCAAAATTCGGCCGCCACGGTGACAAACTCAATGGTGTTTTTGTCAAAAATGGCTTGACTTTCTGTGTTCATGCTTACGATGTTGAATTCGGTCAACAAAGGTAAGAAAAAGGAATGACCGACACAAAAGTCGTTATTTTTATCTACTTTTGCCACGGTAGAAACCATCCTTGGAATCCCATACTTTTAGTTCAAAGTGAAAAGACATTCTGAAAGAAGCTCGGAGGAAACACCCTCGTTGCTTGAGAAAATCAAAGAGGCTTGGCGGAACGAAACCGCCCGATTTGCAGCCGGTTTGCTGCTGGTGCTGTTTACGGTTTACTTGCTGTTGGCTTTCTCTTCGTTTCTGTTTACGGGGGCGGCCGATCATAGTTTGCTTGAGCAAGGTATGCCCCGACCGGAAGAAGCGCAGAACTACGCCGGTGCGCAAGGAGCCAAGTTGGGCAATTTTCTGTTCAATGACACCTTTGGATTTGCTTCGATTTTCTTGTTGATCTATTTGGGAGCGGCCGGTGTGAAGCTGATGCGTGTGAGTCGCGTACGCCTTTGGAAATGGTTCTTGGGATGTTCGTTGCTGTTGGTTTGGTTTTCCATCTTCTTGGGTTTTGTCGGTAAAGGCTTCTATGAAGGTTCCTATCTGTATTGGGGAGGTCGCCACGGATACGTGGTCAGTGGTTGGCTTACAGCCCAAATCGGTGCTCCCGGTTTGTGGTTGCTGTTGTTGGCTACGGGACTTTGTTTCCTGATCTACCTCAGTGCGCACACGATCATTTGGCTACGCAAACTCTTTTCGTTGAGTTATCTGAAACGAAAGGAAAAGTCGGATGTTCCCCAACAGCCTGCTCCCGAGGTAAAAGAAGCCGATTTGGATACTCCGTTGATCAGCGAATCGATAGACCCGGTGCCTATGATTGAGGATGAAGGACCTAAGGAATTGGAACTGATTACCGAGGATCTTGAAGAGAAGCCTTTTGTGGAAAGCATCGGCGAAGTGCTTCATACGCCCCTTTCCGACGAAGAGAAAGCGCCCTTGCAAGAGGAGGCTTTCCTCACGGTGGAGCTGCCTCCCGAGCCCGAACAAGCCGTGATGGAATCCGAACCCGGCTTTGAAGTCGAGGTGGTGAACGAAGAGGAAGAGTACAAAGGCCCCGAATTGGAACCTTATGACCCCACAAAGGATTTACAAAGCTATCGCTTCCCCACCATAGACCTTATGCGGCAGTTCGACAACGACGAGCCGGCCATCGACATGGAAGAGCAGAATGCTAATAAGAACCGCATCATCAATACCCTGCGAAGTTTTGGCATCGAGATCAGTAGTATCAAAGCCACTGTGGGTCCAACGGTGACTCTTTACGAAATAACTCCGGAGCAAGGAGTCCGTATTTCTAAGATCCGAGGACTCGAAGACGATATTGCCCTGAGCCTATCGGCAGATGGAATTCGCATCATTGCTCCCATACCCGGTAAGGGGACGATAGGTATCGAGGTTCCTAATAAGAAACCTAAAATAGTTTCGGGACAAAGTGTTATCGGTAGCCGTAAGTTTCAAGAATCCACGGCCGACCTACCCATTGTCCTGGGGAAGACCATTACCAACGAGGTATTCACTTTCGATTTATGCAAAGCCCCTCACGTCTTGGTGGCCGGAGCTACCGGACAAGGTAAATCGGTGGGCTTGAATGCTATCATCACCTCTCTGCTGTACAAAAAACACCCGGCCGAACTGAAGTTCGTACTCATAGACCCCAAGAAGGTGGAATTCAGTATCTACTCGGTCATTGAGAATCATTTCCTGGCCAAATTGCCCAACGAAGCCGAACCCATCATCACCGATGTGACACGAGTGGTGCAAACGCTTAGTTCACTTTGTGTGGAGATGGACACTCGCTACGACCTACTCAAAGCAGCCCAGGTGCGGAATGTGAAGGAGTATAATGAGAAGTTCGTCAATCGTAGACTCAATCCCGAAAAGGGGCATCGCTTTATGCCCTATATCGTGGTGGTTATCGACGAATTCGGCGATCTCATTATGACTGCCGGCAAGGAAGTGGAACTCCCGATTGCTCGCATCGCCCAGTTAGCGCGAGCCGTGGGGATACATATGATTATAGCCACCCAACGCCCCACCACCAACATCATAACGGGAACCATCAAAGCCAACTTCCCCACACGCATAGCCTTCCGTGTATCGGGCATGATCGACTCGCGCACTATTCTTGACCGCCCCGGTGCCAATCGCTTGATAGGTAAGGGTGATATGCTCTATCTCCAAGGTGCAGAGCCCGTGCGTGTACAATGTGCGTTCATAGATACGCCCGAGGTGGAGGAAATCACACGTTACATCGCCCGTCAGCAAGGTTACCCAACGGCTTTCTATCTGCCCGAGTATGTGGGAGAGGAGAGTGGATTGGATGCTGCCGATATAGACATGAGTCGCTTAGATCCTTTGTTCGAGGAGGCCGCACGTCTCATTGTGATTCATCAGCAAGGCTCTACCTCGCTCATTCAGCGAAAACTTTCGTTGGGATACAACCGAGCCGGGCGCATCATGGACCAATTGGAACGAGCCGGAGTCGTTGGACCCACGCAGGGTAGCAAGGCTCGTGACGTGCTTTGTGTGGACGAATTGGCTTTGGAGCACCTGCTAAACAATTTGCAATAACGATTCGTTCACCATATAGGCAAATACATCAAACAGCCCTTTCCCATGAAGAAACTGTTTTTCTTAAACCTACTCATGCTCCTTTTGGCAGCCCCTTTGTCTGGGCAAAACAGCTCGCAGACTTGGATAGACCGCATGGCCAAGAAGCTCAAATCCGATACCGGGATCGAATTTGCCTTCCAGGTAAAAGGTTTGGTCGAAGAGGCCTCGAACGAAGCCGCTCAAGGTCGTTTCCGTTTGCGAGGCGAACGGTTTTTGATGGACGTTTCGGCCATGCGTGTGGGGTTTGATGGCAGCGAACTGTGGAGCTATGACTCCTCGCATGAGGAGGTGACTTTGTCGCGTCCCGGCAAGGACGATTTGGAAACAATCAACCCCTTCGGCTTTCTTAATTCCTACCAAAAGAACTACCGACATCGGCTGGGCAGCACGAAAAGTTTTCGTGGCAAACAGGTGGTGGAGGTGGAGTTTACGGCCATTGACCGCACGCGTGATTGGCAGTTCATTCGTCTTTACGTGGATCGTACCACCCATCTACCCCTATTCATCCAAGCCAATCAGAAGGGAGGACGCTTAGCCATGGAAATCATCATTGGGGCAGTCAAAACCGGGCAGAATTATGCCCGCGAGCTGTTCGCCTTCGACCGAGCGGCCTATTCGCAAGCAGAAATCATTCATTTACAATAGTATATAGTTAGAAAATCAAGAACATGAAAACAGAAAGAGTAAAGTGTCTCATCATTGGATCAGGCCCTGCGGGGTACACAGCAGCTATTTATGCCGGACGTGCCAACCTTAATCCGGTTCTTTACGAAGGGCTGCAACCGGGCGGACAATTGACCACTACGACCGAAGTGGAGAACTTTCCCGGCTATCCTCAAGGTGTCAGCGGTCCTCAACTGATGGAAGACTTGCGTGCGCAGGCTCTTCGCTTCGGGGCAGATATGCGTTTTGGCATCGTCACAGCCTCGGACTTGAGCCAAGCTCCCTATAAACTGACCATCGACGGCGAGAAAGAAATCGAAACCGAAACACTCATCATCGCCACAGGAGCAACAGCCAAATACCTTGGTTTGGAAGACGAAACTAAATATGCAGGTATGGGTGTGAGTGCTTGTGCCACCTGCGACGGATTCTTCTATCGCAAGAAAGTGGTGGCCGTAGTGGGCGGTGGAGACACGGCTTGCGAAGAAGCGATCTACCTGGCCGGTTTGGCTTCAAAGGTGTATCTTTTGGTACGTAAGCCCTATTTGAGAGCTTCCAAAATCATGCAAGAGCGTGTGCTGAAGCATGAAAAGATTGAAGTTCTCTTTGAACACAACGCCACCGGACTTTATGGAGACGGCGGTGTGGAAGGTGTTCACTTGGTGAAACGTGCGGGCGAAGCAGACGAAACTCACTACGATTTGGCCATTGACGGATTCTTCTTGGCCATTGGTCACAAGCCCAATTCCGATGTGTTCAAACCCTATGTCGAAACCGATGAGGTGGGTTATATCCTCACCGAGGGCAATAGTCCCCGCACTCGTGTGCCCGGTGTGTTTGCCGCAGGCGACGTGGCCGACCCCCACTACCGTCAAGCCATTGTGGCTGCCGGAAGTGGATGTAAGGCAGCCATGGAAGCCGAGCACTATTTGTCCGAACGTGAGCTTATCTGAAGTCCATCGTAGGGGGTAGCCCCCATTGATACAGCAATCGCCGACGACAGTTCTGTCGTCGGCGATTTCGTTTTTGTCGCCAAGCATCCGAAGCGTTGGGTTAAAAGGCCTTTGTCTCTGCTGCAAGTGAGTTTATCGACCGAGCGAAAAGTCGTTGGCTGCTCGATGCCGGATACTCCCTTCGCCAAGCATGGAAGAGAAGAAGAGCAAGCATGGGAGGAAAAAAGAGCAAGGGCTGCATCTCCCATGGAGAGCAGCCCTTGCTCGTGTAATCGTGTAAATCAGTTTGAGAACAAACTTTTATTCTCCCGGATGGATGGCTTCTGAAGGACAAACAGCGGCACAGCTTCCGCAGTCTGTACACATATCGGGGTTGATAGAATAGATATCGCCTTCAGAAATAGCTTCTACGGGGCACTCGTCAATGCAAGTTCCGCAAGCAATGCAGTCATCAGAAATCACGTAAGCCATAGTGTTCAGAATTAAATGTTGAATTGAAATACTTATAATAGCACCGGCAAAGGTAAGCCTTTTATTGAATCCATACCTTGTGTGCACTTTGAAAAGGGATAATTTGTATGATTTCTAAATAAAAAAGCTGCTCGGGACAAAGGTCTATCATTTTGTCTCAGAGCAGGTCTCATTCGAGTGAAGAATCTTCGCTAATCGTCGGGAAGCCGGTAGGAATGCCGACGTTTTGCGATTGTCGACTCTATCTTCCACGTTGTTCTACCCATCCACAAACGCTTTGCCTGCAAACCACAAACACTTTGCCTGCAAACCATAGGCACTTTGGTTGCAAAGTGTGGGCACTTCGTGACCAAAGTGTCTGCACTTGGCACAGCGTTTTTTTTGTACTTTTGCGCCCATTACTCACCTCTTCATCTTCGCATCATGCCGTTGAACATTCCCGAAAAGCTGCCTGCCATTGAGCTGTTGAAGAAAGAAAACATCTTCGTCATCGAAGAGTCGCGTGCCCGTCGGCAAGACATTCGTCCCTTGCGCATAGCGGTGCTGAACCTGATGCCTTTGAAAATCACCACCGAAACCGATTTGGTGCGCTTGTTGGCCAACACGCCTTTGCAGGTGGAACTTTCGTTGATGAAGCTGAGTCATCATGTGTCTCGCCACACGGCCGCCGAGCATATGGAGGCGTTTTACCGCAGTTTTGACGAGTTGCGTGCCGAGCGTTTCGACGGTATGATCATAACCGGAGCACCGGTGGAGCAAATGCCTTTTGAGGAAGTGACCTATTGGCACGAACTGACCGAGATACTCGATTGGGCGCAAACCCACGTCACCTCGACCTTGCATATTTGTTGGGCGGCGCAAGCTGCCTTGTATCACCGCTATGGCATTCCAAAGCAGGCATTGTCGGGCAAGATGTTCGGCATCTTCGAACACCGAGCTTTGCAACCGCTTCACCCCATCTTCCGTGGATTCGACGATGTGTTTTACGTGCCCCATAGCCGGCATACGGAGGTGAGGCGCGAAGACATCGTGGCCCATCCCGACTTGTTGTTGCTCTCGGAGTCGGCCGATGCCGGGGTGCATATGGTGACTTCGAAGCGTGGCAACGATTTTTTCGTGACCGGGCATTCCGAATACGCCCCTTTGACGCTGGACGGAGAGTATCGTCGCGACTTGGCCAAGGGCTTGCCCATAGCCATGCCCAAGAACTATTATCCCCATGACGATTCCACCCTTCCTCCGTTGGTGAGGTGGCGCAGCCATGCCAACCTCTTGTTCTCCAATTGGCTGAACTACTTTGTCTATCAGGAAACTCCCTACGATATTAACCTCATCGGTCACCCATTGCCCCATAGCCTATGAAATCCAACCCCAGACGTATCGAACTTTTAGCCCCTGCCAAGAACCTGGAGTGTGGGTTGGAAGCCATCCGCCACGGTGCCGATGCCGTCTACATCGGTGCTCCTGCCTTCGGGGCAAGGGCGGCGGCCGGCAATTCGCTCGAAGACATACGCGAGTTGGTGCATTATGCCCATTTGTTCGGTGTGCGCATTTACGTGACACTCAATACGATTCTGTCCGATGACGAATTGGTGCAAGCCGAGCGATTGATTCATGAGCTCTATGCCATCGGTGTGGATGCGCTTATTGTACAAGACATGGGTGTCACCCGATTGAACCTACCGCCCATTCCGCTGCACGCAAGCACACAGATGGACAATCGCACGGTGGAGAAGGTGAAGTTCTTGGAAGAGGCCGGTTTTGCCCAAGTGGTGTTGGCCCGCGAGTTGACACTTCGTGAAATCAGGCAAGTACATACCGCCTGTCCCGACCTGCCTTTGGAGGTCTTTGTGCATGGTGCGCTGTGCGTCAGTTACAGCGGTCAATGCTATGTGAGCCAGTCTTGTTTTGGTAGAAGTGCCAACCGAGGCGAATGTGCGCAGTTCTGTCGCTTCTCGTTCGACTTGGTCGATGCTCGTGGCAGCAAGGTGGTGGAGGGCAAGCACCTATTGTCGCTCAAGGACATGAACCGCAGTGACGACTTGGAGGCCTTGCTTGAGGGCGGTGTGTCGAGCTTCAAAATCGAAGGACGCTTGAAGGATGCCGCCTATGTGAAGAACATCACGGCCGCCTATCGCCAACGCTTGGACGAGATTTTGGCTCGCCGTCCGCAGGAGTTTGTACGTGCTTCCTCAGGCAAGTCACGGCTTTCGTTCACCCCGCAGCCCGAGAAGAGTTTCAGCCGTGGCTTCACTTCCTACTACCTGCGTGGGCGAGAAGGGGGCGTTGCCTCGCCCGATACACCCAAATCCTTGGGCGAAGAGGTGGGAGTGGTCAAGGAGGTGCGTCCCGGCTTTTTCACGGTGGCGGGACTAAAAACCTTTGCCAATGGCGACGGACTTTGCTTTCTCGATGGTCAAGGACGTTTGCAGGGGTTTCGCATCAACCGAGTGGAGGGCAACAAACTCTTTCCACAGGAGATGCCCGCAGGCCTGACTCCCAAGACGAAGATCTTTCGCAACCACGACCAAGAGTTTGTCAAACTGCTGTCGCGCCCCTCGGCCGAGCGTAAGATTCGCGTGGATCTGACTTTCTATGAAACCCCTTGGGGCTTTGCTTTGAGCTTGATGGACGAAAATCGCTGTTCGGTTGCACTCTCGTTGCCCTTGGCCAAGGAGCCGGCTCGCAGCCCGCAAACCGATGTGATTCGCACGCAGCTGACCAAGTTGGGCGGAACGATTTTCGAGCCGGGCGAAGTGAGGTTGGACTTGAAGGGCGAATACTTTATTCCCTCTTCTGCCTTGGCCGACCTGCGTCGCAGAGCCGTGGAACGCTTGGAGGCTGTGCGTCGCCTGTCCTATCGGCGAGAGATAAGGGTATGGAGACCCACTACCCATGCTTTTCCGCAGCCGTCGCTGACCTATTTGGGCAATGTGATGAATGCCCAAGCCGCCTCTTTCTATCGCGAGCACGGTGTGCAACAAATAGAACCGGCCTTTGAACAGAAGCCGGTGGATAAAGCCGTTTTGATGTTGTGTAAGCACTGCATCAGGTATATGATGGGGTGGTGTCCCATCCATCAACGGGTGCGTTCGCCCTTTGTGGAACCGTATTTCTTGGTCTCCAAAGATGGACGTCGCTTCCGCTTGGAGTTCGACTGCCGACATTGTCAAATGAAGGTACTGGCCGATGAATGAGCGGTTGCCGGCCAAATGTGTTATAAACCAGCATCTCAATAAAAACAGAACCCATGAGAAAACCCCTTTCTTCCTCCCAAATCGTTTGTGTCATCCTGCTTTGGTGCGTGCTATGCTATTTGGTGATAGCTCATGCTCGGCGCATAGATGGCATGGTGGTGGTTTCCATTCTTTTTTCGGCCGCCTTGGTGTTTATCCCGGTCTATCGCTCCATCAAAAGCCGTCGGCGGTAGGAGTATGGGGCTGTCCGAAAAAGTTGCGCCCCTCATTTGTTTTTCTCATAAGAATCTCTACCTTTGCAGCCACAAATGGGTAAGTCCTATACGGCCAGCTCCCTTCGAATCCTCCAGGGCTTGATCGCAGCAAAGGTAGTTGGTTGTAGCGGCGCGATATAGTCAGCTTACCCACCCGCCTCTTTAGCTCAGTTGGCCAGAGCACGTGATTTGTAATCTCGGGGTCGTTGGTTCGAATCCGACAAGAGGCTCTCCTTAGAACGTTGGAAGTTGCTCCGCAGGCGGGCAGCTTCCTTTTTTTATATCCCTGCCTTGCCTGCTGGACGAAACGGACTATCTTTGTCCAACCAAAGAAATGCAGCATGAAACAACCTATATCGTTTGCTAAATGCGTGCTCCTCACGCTGATGTTGTCCGTTTTTCTATGGGCTTGCGGAGGAGGGCAAAAGCCTGCCACCTCGGTGGGAACAAGCGAAACGACTGCTTGGAGCGAAGACGAACTCATCATCCCTCGGCATGCCGAAGGCTTTACCATAGACTATGTGAAAGGTGGGTGTTTGCTATCCATACACGATCCTCAAAAGGAGAAGGGCGAAGGTGAGGTCTATCGCTTTGCCTTGGTCAAAGATCCGGCCGCATTCAATAGGGATTCTTTGCCGGAGGACTACGTGGTGCTGTCGCTGCCCATTCGCTCCGTGGTTTGCATGACCTCGTTGCAACTATCCGGTTTCCTTCGGCTTGGTGCGCTCGATCAGGTGGTGGGCATCACTAGCACCCGACACCTTTTCAACGAAGATTTGAAACAACGCATCGCCGATGGCCGCATCCACCAAATCGGCATCGAAGGCAATTTCGACAACGAGGTTATCATGGCCATCGCTCCCGACCTTATTTTCATCTCGCCTTTCAAACGAGGAGGATACGAAGTGATGAAGGAAGTGGGCATACCCTTGATGCCCCACCTCGGTTACAAAGAGAACTCACCCTTGGGGCAAACCGAGTGGATCAGGCTGATTGGCTTGCTGCTGGGGCGTGAGGCCGAGGCAAACGCTTTGTTTCAATCCATCGAGACCGAGTACAACGAACTGAAACAACTCGCAGCCGGTGTGGAGAAACGACCCACCGTGTTTAGCGGTGAGATGAGAGGGGGCAATTGGTATGCTGTGGGAGGCAGAAACTTCTTGGCTCAGCTCTTTAGAGATGCCGGGGCAGATTACTTTTTGAAAGACGATCCCAATACGGGTGGGGTGACCCTGGACTTTGAAACCATCTACCGAGCGGCGGCCGAAACGGACTATTGGCGCATATTGAACAGTTACGACGGTCGGTTCGGCTATGACGCATTGAAGGCAGAAGACGAGCGATATGCAGACTTCAAGGCATTCAAGAACAAAGGGGTGATTTATTGCAATCTGAAGCATACGCCCTATTACGAGGAAGCTCCGATGCATCCAAATTTGCTGCTGAAAGACTTCATCAAGGTGTTTCATCCACAACTCTTACCCGATTATGCGCCTAAGTTTTATCACCTCTTGCCCTAAATGCAACCACGTTTCGGTATGAAAAACTCCGTTTGGTTCTTGATGTGTTTGTCGGTGGCGTCCATTGTGCTGCTGGTTTTCTTGAATCTTGTGCTGGGGTCGGTGTCCATCCCCTTGGGGGCTGTGTGGGATATTTGTGTGGGGAGCGAGTCGGTAGACCCCATTTGGGCCAATATCATTTACAAATCGCGCCTGCCGCAGACCTGGGTGGCCATGCTGGCCGGGGCGGGATTGGCCGTGAGTGGCTTGCAGATGCAAACCGTTTTCAAGAATCCGCTGGCAGGACCCTCGGTGCTCGGCATCAGTTCGGGTGCGAGCTTAGGCGTGGCATTGGTGGTGCTGCTGTCGGGTAGTTTGGGAGGAGTGGCGCTGAGTCGTTTGGGCTTCATGGGCGAACTGGCTTTAACGGTTGCGGCAGTGTTGGGAGCTTTCTCCATCATGGCTCTCATTGCATTTACCTCTCAGAAGGTGAAAGGAAACGTAACGCTGCTCATCATCGGCGTGATGATAGGCTATGTGGCCAATGCCGTCATAGGTGTACTGAAGTTTTTCTCTGTGGAAGAGGACATACGTGCCTATGTCATCTGGGGGTTGGGCAGCTTTTCGCGCGTTTCGGGCGGGCAGTTGGCTCCCTTTGCTTGGGCCATGCTGCTGTGTTTGCCCTTGTCTTTCCTCCTCATCAAGACGCTCAATCTATTGCTGTTGGGCGATAGTTATGCCCGAAGTCTGGGACTTGACATCAAGCGAGCCAGGCTCTTGGTCATCGCTTCGGCCGGTATGCTCACGGCCATTGTGACGGCCTACTGCGGTCCCATCGTATTCTTGGGATTGGCCGTGCCCCATCTTTGTCGCACCTTGTACCGCACCTCGGACCATCGCATCCTTATGCCGGCTTCATTGCTGGTGGGGGCCGGCATGGCATTGCTATGCAATCTCATTGCTCGCATGCCGGGCTTCGAGGGAGCATTGCCGGTCAACTCCGTCACGGCCTTGGTGGGTGCGCCGGTAGTCGTTTCTGTTTTATTTAGGAAGAACAAAGGGGAGGTCAACGAATGAAGCATACTCGCGACACGATTGTTATCCGCAATTTATCCACCGGCTACGTGGGTAAGAAGCGAACTCACGTGGTGGCCCGTGCCGTGTCGGGTACGATCAAGAGCGGAGAACTGACCTGCTTGTTGGGAGCTAACGGAGCAGGAAAATCTACTCTCCTGCACACCCTGGCCGGGTTCTTGCCCAAACTGGGCGGAAGTATCTCCATCTTGGGGCGTGACATCGAGAGCTACTCGGATGCCGAGCTAGCCACTGTCATGAGTGTGGTTCTGACCGAGAAATGCGACCTCAGGAACATGACAGCCTGGGAAATGGTGTCGCTGGGTCGAAGCCCCTACACCGGCTTTTGGGGTATTTTGCGCTCGGAAGACAAGGACAGGGTGACAGCGTCCATTGAGGCTGTGGGCATCGAGCCATTGACCCACCGCATGATGCATACTTTGAGCGATGGAGAGAAACAGAAGGTGATGATAGCCAAAGCACTGGCTCAAGAAACACCGGTGGTGTTCTTGGATGAGCCTACTGCCTTCCTCGACTTCCCGAGCAAGGTGGAGATGATGCAGTTGCTACATCGCCTATCTCGCCGCCTGAGCAAAACGATATTCCTAAGCACGCACGACTTGGAACTGGCTTTACAGATAGCCGATAGGGTGTGGCTCATGGACAAAGAGCAGGGTATCACCGTGGGCACACCCGAAGATTTGGCTTTGCAGGGGCATCTGGGTAACTTCTTTTCGCGCAAGGGCATCAGTTTCGACAGTAATACCGGCTTGTTTCGCATCGACAATGAGCTGACCTCTACCATCCGTTTGGGAGGGCATGGCCCTCGCTATGCCATGGTGCGCAAGGCTTTGCAGCGCAACGGTATCTTGGCGGGCAGGGATGTGGAGTCCGCGGAACATATCGAAATCGTGGGCGAGATGAACGACACCACCTACCTATATAAACATGGCCACCGAGTACTGGGGCAGGCTCAAAGCATCGAAGAGCTGCTGTGGCTGGTGGAAAAGCAACGCTCCGATTCGGCTTTTCTTTCCCGCTGATCGATAGAGGAGTGAATAAAGAAATTTCCTTCTCTTTGATGGAAGCGAAGGAGAGATGAGTATTCCACCTACCGAGTGGATGCACTCCAATCGTCAGGTATCTATATTCAGCCTTCAAAGTGCCTACACTTTATCACCAAAGTGTTTGTGCTTTGCTTCCGAAGTGCCTACACTTAGTCAGCAAAGTGTATATACTTACCGGCCGACTCTTTGAAACAGGTCATTTTTTCCTTCTGTATTTATCTTCCACAAAAAGAACGAGAGCCATTGCAAGCAATGACTCTCGTTGTACGAATGCGCTATCTCGAGGATTGGCGGAACAAACTCTGTTTACAAGAAGATTTGGTTAGGGACGAGGCACGTGGCTCATCCAAATGGTTACATTCTCCGGAAAATCGGCCAAACCTTCGGTGAGGCAGTGAGCGGGCGTACAAGTGTATCCGGCTTGGATGAGGCTGTGTCGCCAGCTACCTTCCTCGGGTTGTTCTTCGTTGCCTCCTTTCATATCGTTGGTAGCATGGTCGCCCACCACCGAGAGCAACGGTTGGCAGAAGACTTCGCCCGTGTGGATACCGGCCGCTTTCATACGTGTCATCACGGCTTCGATATCGTTGCCGGGCATGTCTACCGTGCCCACAAAATAGCGGGGGCTGTGGGTTTGCAAGGCTGCTTCGAGTTGTGGATAACAGCCGTTTCCTTGCTCGAGGTCTTCCAACTCGTTGCCATGACCCATGAAGACCACCGTGTGGCCGGCGGCTATACGCTCGGCGTGCAGTGCATGTAGGTTGCGAGCCAGTTCGGTAATATCAGCCTCCGAGTTGAGCAGAGGTCCTCCCAAAGCTATCTCTATGTTCTGACCGATAGAATCTTGCTTGAACGCTTCGATGGCAGCCACGATTTTGCGATACTCCTCTCCGGGGATGATGTGCAAAGATTGTACATCAATGTGACGATACTCATGTCGGCCCAAGGCTTGCAACCATTCCTCGGGACTGTAGAACAAGCCTTTCCCGTTCTCGGCACAGCGTTTCCGGCAAATGCCCGAGGTAAAGGCCAAGTAGACATCGTGGGTGGGGAAGGCGGCCGCAAACTGTGCTTTCATTCGTTGAAACGTTTCATGGGGCTTGTCCCACGAGCTGCCGAAGGTGACCAACAGCAGGGCACGGTCGTGTTGTTTGGCTGTTTCTACTTCGTGATCTACTCCGGTCGATGCCGGTTTGTTTTTGTGCGAACATCCGGCAGCACAAAGCATGGCTATCATCCACGCACTGATCCACTTTTTCATGTAAATAGGGTTATTGTTGAAACATTAGAGGGTTATTCTTCTTTGGCCGAAGGGTCATAGAAGGGTTCGCCTTTCAAGGCTACTTTCAGGTGCTTCACCCATACGTTGACCACTTCGGGATAGTCGCCCAAACCGGTTAACACGCAGTTTTCAATCGGGCAGTTGTAGCCGGCCTCGGTCAGCTCGGCCCGCCAGCTCTCGGCCTCTGCTTTGGCTTCTCGGCCTCCTTTCATATCGTTGTTGGCATGGTCGCCGGCCACCACCATCAAGGGGTAACAGTAGGCTGTCATCCCGGTCTTGCCTTGCTTCTTCATGCGTTCTATCATGTCGGGAATGAAGTTTCCTTCCATGTCCACGGTGGCCACAAAATAGTTGGGGTTGAGCTTTTGCAAGGCAGCTTCCATCATGGGGTAGCGCGAGTTACCGTTGCCATAGTTCAACGTTTCGGGGTTGCCATGCCCCATCAAGGTTACTACGGCGTTTTCGGCTTGTTTGCCCAATTTGCTGTGCAGAATCTGGGCTACTTCGGTCACGTCTTCCTCCTCGGCAAGCAGCGGACCCGAGAGATAGATCTTCGTGTTGGACAATCCGTCTTTACCTTGTATTTTGAAGGCTTTCTTGGCCGCTGTCTGTACGCTGAGGTATTCCTCACCGGGGATTACGTGGAGCGATTGGATGGCCAGTTCCTTGTATTCGGCTCGTCCCAGTGCTTTGAGCCATACCTCGGGAGCGTAGTATTGTCCCGTACCCTCGGCTGCACACTTGGTGATGCAAATAACCGAGGTGAACGAGAAGTAAATGTCTCGGTCGGGAAATTCCTGTGCAAACTGTTTGCGAATCTTTCGGAACGTTTCTTGTGGAGCGTCCCATGTGCTGCCGAATGCCACCAGCAGCAAGGCTTTTTCGCTTTTCTTGGTTTTCAACACTTCGGCGGTCACAGCCTGAAGTTCTTTTTCCGTGTTCGATAGTTTCACGTCATCGTTGTCGCTTGAGCAAGAGGTTACTCCGTAGCCAAGGATGATTGCGACGAGTATCATCCATACATTCTTCCATGTGTTCATTTGTAGTATGATTTATGAATAAGTAAAAAGGGGTTATTTTTCAAGGTTAATGGCTTTTCTTCTTTTGTCCGAAGCGTACCAAGAACGAGGCATACACACTGCGACCGGGGGTGGTTGTGCCATAATGCAGACCGTGATAGGTCGTTTCATAATGGTTCAACACATTGTCGATGCCTGCATTGATCTCCCAAACCCAGTGCTTGGGCGAGGGTAGGCGGTGGCGTGTGTTGAGCCGCCACAGCATATAAGGCTTGCCGTTGCCATCGTCTTGGTAGTAACGGAGGCTTTGTGCACGTCCGTGAAGCCCGATGTCGAGTTTATAGCTTTCCCATGCCTTGTTCCACAAGATGCCGACGGTGCCCCGGTGACGAGCCGTACCGTCGATGGTGACAGGACGCATAACCTGTCGCTCGTCGTCGTAGATATTGGCTCGAGTGTCCAAGTAAGCGTAGCTGCCCGAGATGGTTAGCGCGGCAGTGGGCGTCCATTTGACATTTAAGTCTATGCCTTTGGTTCGGGCGTTGTCCATGTTGAGATACTTTCGCACCCGCGAGGGGCGATAGGCTATCAGATAGTCGGCAGGGGCTTCGTGCAAGGGCACGGTGACGAGTGTGGTCATGTGCTCGATGCGATTCAGATAGCCCGTGAGGCCGATGAAGAATTTGGCGTTGCTCCACTCGGCTCCTACGGAAATGTAGCGGCTGGTTTCGGCTTTCAACTTGCTGTTGCCCAGATGGAGATTGACAAAAGACGACATATTACTGATGTAGCGATAGTGCAGTTCCTTCAGCGTGGGAGCTTTGAATCCTTCGGAATATCCGGCTCGAAGTGTGAGGTTGCCTTGTCGATAGCTCAAAGAAATCTTGGGTGTGAAGTGCGTACCGAAGCTGCGATGTGCGGTTAGTCGTGCACCGACTGTTAAGTTCCATCGTTCTACGGGCAGCCATTCGTTTTGCAAATAAAGGCCGCCCATGTGGTCGCTCACCCTGCTTCGCTCCAATCTGTTGGGAGCTTCGAGCCAATCATACTGCCACTCACCTCCCAGGCTGAGGCGATTGGAAGCAGGAAGATGAAACACTCCCTTGGCTTGCGCCAAGAGTCTGTTTTGGTCGCTTTGTAGACTGCGATCGCCGGGATAGTAGGGAAAAACGATGGCTTCGCCGTTCTCACCAAACTCGCGCACCGTGGTCTTCTGTGTGTAGTCGTAGTAATAGGCGTGTCGATCGTAACTAAAATCGAGCCGGATGTGTTTGCGGTTGTCGGGTTTTATGGTTGCTCCCAAAGCTGCGGTCACATCGTTATAGGCCAAGTCGTAGGTCTTCCAATCGGGAATGCCGAAGGGACGGTAGATACGCTTGCGATAGTAACTGCCCTCGGCATAGAAGGAGGTTGCCTTGCTTGCCTCGTAGTCGAGACGTTGATTCAGTTCCCAATCGGTGAATGCGTTGGCCGTTTTGTTGATGGAGTTGGTGATGGGCTTTTCGTATCTATTGGGGTTCTCGTGCGTAGTGTTTTGCCATCCGTCGGAATGTTTCAGCTGGAATCCCGTAGTCGATAGCCATTTCTTACGGCCGTATTGAAAGGTGTTGAACTGTCTTACATCGCCATACGAACCGATGCGTGTGGTGTTATCGATCATCAATCGATCGTCGCTCCTCTTGGTGATGATGTTAATGACTCCGGCAATCGCTTCGCTGCCATACAAAGCCGAGGCTGCGCCTTTGACAATCTCAATGCGTTCGATGCGTGTGGGGTCGATGCGACTGAGGTTCATTTGGCCACCCACATCGCCGCTCATTCGCTTGCCGTTCAGTAGAATCAGGATGTAGCCGTTTCCCAAACCGCCCAATTGGATGCCGGTGCCCATGTCCGAGGCTTGGAAGTCAAAGGAGGCACAAAGGCCGCTAAGGATGTCTTCCAACGAGGCTCCTCCGTAGCTGCGGAGCATTTTGGAGGTAATGACCTCAGTGCGCACGGGTGCTTTTTTCAGTGGATGTTCGGTGCCCGTACCGGTGACAACCACTTCGGGGATGCTGTCTTCCACGACCTTTGTGGGGTGGGGTTGGGCATGGAGCAAGGACGGATGAGCGGTGCCGATCAGTAGCAACAAGCAAAATAGGGCGAATCTCATGGCGATTAGCATTTGATGATCAGGAGCGAGAAGTAGGGGAAGGGGCGAGCAAGCACCTCCTCGACCTGCGAGGAATAGAAGAACTCCTCGGTGGCTACGTTTTCGAAGTAGTGCCATTGCAATTTGGGGTAGGTGCGCATCAAAGCCTTGACTTGGCCTTCTACCTGTGAGAGCTTCATCAGTACCGCCACATCCGTTCCTGCCGAGATGCGATGTATCAAGGCTTCGTCCACTCCTTCGGGGCAGACGGTGAGCCGTTGGCCTTGCTCCACCACGGCGATGCCTGCCGCCGAGGCGGCAGCAATGAAGGCCGGTACGCCGGGCAGCCGCTTTACTGCGATTCCTCGCGCCTGCAAACGTGTCTCGAGGTAGGAGGTCGACGAGTAGAAGCCTGCATCGCCTTCGGCCACCAACACCACATTTTGCCCATCGAGATGCAAGGAAATGGCTTCTTCCATCACACGGTCGTAGACCTCATGGGCTGCCGTTCGGTCTTTGCTCATGGGCAGTTCGTAGGGGCGTATGGCGGTATTGGCAACCCCCAAATGGGTCAATACCTCCCGGGAGCGAGAACGTCCCTTGACTGTCGGGCAAAACACAGCATCGGCCCCCGAAAGGGCAGCCGAGCTTTCGAGAGTGGCCAGCAAGGCGTCTCCGGGGCCTAAGGATGCGATGAGGATGGGATTGATCATGAACAGTGGGTGGGTTAGCTTTTGAACTTCAGCGTCAGGCTGGCGTGGAACGATCGACCCGGCGTCATGGTGGCATAGGGCTTCTTGGTGTTCCACGGGCGAGCATCGCTCCAGTCGAATATGTTTTCCACTCCCAGACCGGCCTGCAAGAGGAATGAACGCAGGCGGAATTGATGGGTGGTGTTCAAATCCCAAAGGAAGAATCCGGGAGATTCGTAATCGTAGGTTTCCGAGTAACGCTCGCTTTGGCCTCGTCCCATGAGATTGACGGCCAATCCGTAGCGATCCCACTGCTTGCCCCAACGAGCGTTGACGTGGCCTGCGTGCTTGATACTCTTATCCAGTCGGCTATCGGTCAAAGCATTGCGAGCATCCGTCCATGAATATCCTGCCCCGATGGAGAAGCCCAGTCCGAGGTCGGCATTCAGTTGGAGATTGAGCCCTTTGACCCGAGCTCGGTCAATGTTGTTTCGTTGGCGAACCGATTTTACACCATGCTCGGCCATCAATTTGTCGGCCACTTCGCCGGTGAGATCTTGGAAATTGATCATGTTTCGCACCCGATTGACATAGGCAGTGGCCGAGAACGAGAAGCGGTGATGAACGTATTCGGCATTTAAGGAGAAGTTATCGCTCTTCTCGGGCTTCAGATCGGGGTTGTTCAGTGTATATCGACTCACTGTTTTGGCCAAATCGGTGGCGTATAATTCGTGGAGAGTCGGTGTGCGAAACCCGGAGGCATAGGACAATCGGGCGCGGAAGTCGCCGAACTTATACATGGCCGATAGGCTGGAAGTGGCATAGCTCTTGAACGCTTCGTTGTAGATGTAGCGCAAGCCGATGACTGCTTCGAGGTTCTTGATGACGGTCCATTGGTCTTGTGCATACAGGGCGGCTGTGTACAAGGTGCGGTTGTTGATGTTGTCGGATTCACTTTCCAACCCCTCGTGCACATACTCCAGCCCCGTGGTGAGCTTGTGATTCGCTCCCAAACGGAAGATGCCTCGCACATTGGCACGGCGATAGGCCAGTTCTTTCCGCGTGATGCGATCACCCTTTTGCTGGGTCACTTCCCCGGCTTTATTCTTCAGTTCCTTGATGTAGTCATAGGCCGAACGGTAGTGTTCCGAGTGATAATCTGCGTCCAAATAGGCCTTGGGGTTGAGGATGTATTTGGCTCCGGCTCCGTAGTTATAGTTGGAGTGGTAGAGGTTGTAGTTGTAGTACTGTTCAAGTCGGTTGTTCAAAAAGTCGTAGTACGAGCCTTGTGCGTAGAGACTGAGCTTGTCGTTGAAAGCATAGTTCAGTTGCTGACTGAGGTTGTGTGTGCGATACCCCGTGAAAGCCTCCCGTTGGGTGGGCACAATCTTCACCTCTTTGGTTTTCTTATCTTCCACTTCTTCGTTGCTATCCAACTGCCACCCGTCGGAGTGATTGTACTGATAGGAAGTGTAGGACGAGAATTTACCGGCGTTGATGTCCAAGTCTACCCCTTCGGTGATACGACCGTAGCCTGCAATGCGTATGTGGTTCGCAACGTCGATGCGGTTCTTGCTGTCGTCGGTGATGATGTTCACCACGCCTCCCACAGCATCACTTCCGTAGAGAATGGAGGATGCTCCGTGTACGATCTCAATGCGCTTCACATTGGCCATATTGATACGTTGCAAGGCATCGTCGCTGATCATCTTACGGCCATTGACAAGGAACAAGATGTAGTCGCTCTTCAGTCCGTTCATCATGCTTTCGGTACCCATGCCGCTGGTGGTGAAGGAGAACGAGGAAGTGAGCTTGGTCAAGGCCTCTTCCAACGTGTTTACATGAGCCTCGCGTAGGTCTTTTCCCGTGATGACGCTGACGGGAATGGGGCTGTCGGTCATGCGGCGATGGGTGCCGGTGCCTGTCACCACCACTTGCGAGAGGTTGTTGCTGCTCGGTTGGAGCGAGAGACGAGCGTTGTCGGTGGACTTATCCACCGTGTAGCGTGTCTGTTCGTAGCCCACGTGGGTGATGCGCAATGTTTGCTTGCCTTCGGGCAGATCTTTGAGTGAGAACCGACCTTGAGCATCGGTGGTGGCTGCTTGCAGGCTGTGATCCACCCGGATGTTGGCTCCCGACAAGGGAATACCCGTTTCGGCATCGGTTACAACTCCTTTGACGGTGGTCTGTGCCCACACCGTGGCACAGCTTGCAGCCAAAGCATAAATCGCTACAAATCGTTTCAGTTTCATAAGTGTTCAATAAAGAAAACAAAGTTCGTTCCCACGCTCTTAATCCCGAAAGCGAGTGATAGATGTTCTTGCGGCAGGTTTCCTGACTCTATCCCGAGTGGAGAAGCGGGCCTTCCCATGCGTGCGAGGCATATGTACACAGTGGCCGAAATGAAGGCTTCTCATCTTGTGAAGGATATGACAGTAGCGGGTACTGTTCCGGATTTGCACCGGATTCCCTTTTCATGTCCCTTGCCGAGTGCAAGCGAACATCACCGGAAGATGCCGCAAAAATATACATATTATTACATTCTTTGTGTTTTTTGCAACTTTTTTTGCCACCTCCGCTGCCCATTGATTGAGAAGTAGGCACGGCATCGGCGGTCGGTGATTCAGAAAGCCGAGCTTCTCATTCACCCCTCGGCCGCCGGCCTTGTGTACGCGCTCTTGGAACCGAATTGCCCGGCTGCTTTTCCCGGCCGAAGAGGGGCGACTTCCTACCTCCCCTCTACTGCCTACTCATCAAATCGTGGATCGTACAGGTCAATGCACGAAACATAGAAATCAAGACGTGAATCATAGGTTTCAAGTGCTGAACGGTAGACGAGAACGGTGTAAACGGAGGTCGCCTCGGCGAACATCGGCAATTGTCCATTCTTCCACAGTCGGGCGGTTGTCCTCGGATGGACTTTGAATGCCGGGCTTTGCGTTTCTGTTTGCCCTACCGATTATATGTTGTACTTTTGTCCACTGAGTTCTATCCACTTAAAAACGCATTGCTATGACCCCTTCTCGCATCGCCATCGTCTTGGTTTCCGAATCGAGTTTGCCCTTGGCTCGTTTGATTGCTCGCGATCTTTCGGGCGATACCCATATATACAGTAAAACCTCGTTGGAGGGATGTGAGCCTATGGAGTCGGTTCAATCGCTTGTGCAGAGCCGATTTACCGATTTCGAAGCATGGGTGTTCATCGGAGCATTGGGCATTTGTGTGCGCAGCATCGCCCCTTGTATCACCGACAAATACCAAGACCCTGCTGTGGTGAATGTGGACAGCACGGGGCGGTTTGTCGTGTCGGTGCTGTCGGGCCACGTGGGTGGCGGAAACCAATTGGCCACACGGGTGGCACAAAGCATCGGTGGTCAGGCTGTGGTCACCACGCAAAGCGACAACCAAGGCTTGTGGGCACTCGACACCATGGCCCGTCGGTACGGATGGCGCACCACGGCCTCGCACGAGGAAAT
>JAXFUC010000093.1:0-5261 GCA_034176395.1 Bacteroides sp.
TGGCTCTTCACCCTCCACAATGCCAGCCGTCTGCCTTTGTTGCAGTATGCCGAAAATCGGGAGCTTCGCGAAAAGATCTACCGTGCCTACATCATGCGTGGCAACAACAACGATGCCAATGACAATAAGGAGATCATTCGCCGCATAGCCGAACTGCGTTTGGAAAAGGCTCGCTTGATGGGCTACAACACCTTTGCCGACTTCAGTTTGGAAGAGACCATGGCCAAGAACCCCACCAACGTAATGCAGCTGCTCGAGAATCTTTGGGCACACGCCTTGAAGAAAGCGCAAGTCGAGGCCGCAGACCTACAGAAGTTGATGGATAAGGAAGGCAAGGGAGAAAAGCTTGCCGCCTGGGACTGGTGGTTCTACACAGAAAAACTACGCCAAGAGAAATACAACCTAAGTGAGGAAGAAACGAAACCCTACTTCAAGATAGAGAACGTTCGCGACGGAGCGTTTGCAGTGGCCAATAAGCTATATGGCATCACATTCACCAAGCGTGAAAACACACCTGTTTATCATCCCGATGTCGAAGTGTTCGATGTCAAGGACGCCGACGGTTCGCTCTTGAGCATCTTCTACGTAGACTACTTCCCTCGTGCCGGTAAACGTGGCGGCGCATGGATGAGCAACTATCGCGACCAGATGGGTGCCATCCGTCCTTTGGTTTGCAACGTTTGCAGCTTCACCAAGCCCGTTGGCGACACTCCTTCGCTGCTCACCATCGACGAAGTAGAAACTCTTTTCCACGAATTCGGCCACGCATTGCATGGCATGCTCACACGTTGCAATTACAAAGGTGTGTCGGGTACTAACGTAGCTCGCGACTTTGTGGAACTGCCTTCTCAAATCAACGAACACTGGGCTTTAGAACCCGAAGTGTTGAAGATGTATGCCAAGCATTATCAAACCGGCGAAGTAATTCCCGATGCACTGATTGAGAAGATACAAGCACAAGGCAGTTTCAACCAAGGTTTCATGACAACCGAGTTGCTGGCAGCAGCCATCTTGGACATGAAGATGCACACCATCGACAACCCGGCGGCGGTGGCCGACGTAGAGAAGTTCGAAGCCGACGCCATGAATGCCCTCAACCTCATGCCCGAAATTGCCCCTCGCTATCGTCTTACCTATTTTAATCACGTGGTGGGAGGATATGCAGCCGGCTACTACAGCTACATTTGGGCCAACGTACTCGATACGGACGGATTCGAAGCTTTCAAGGAGAAGGGCATCTTCGATGCAGAAACCGCCAAACGCTACCGCGAAAACATCTTGGAGAAAGGCGATAGCGAAGACCCGATGGAACTTTACAAAAAGTTCCGTGGTGCCGAACCCGGCATGACTCCGCTGCTTAAGTACAGAGGACTGATCTAAGCTCTTCGGTTCACCAAGTATATAAAATGCGCGAGCCTGCATCCGTTTCATGGGATGCAGGCTCGCTGTTTTTATCGAGACAAAAAGCCTAATGTCAACTCATCGTTCGCTGCTCATGACAAACCATCCGCAGCCATCTCTCCCACCATCTGCTCTCACCTCCTATCCTCGGCGTTAGCTGCTCACCATCCGCCATTCGTTGCCTGCTTACAAACGACCCTCCAATTCCAATAGAAACCGCTTGGCATTCAGCCCTCCGGCAAAGCCTGTCAGCTTGCCGTTGTTCCCAATCACCCGATGGCAAGGCACGATAATGGCCATGGCATTGAGTGCATTGGCATTGGCCACCGCACGCACTGCTTTGGGTCGTCCCAAACACACGGCTTGCTCCATATACGAGCGCGTTTGCCCATAAGGAATGGTTTGGAGCACCTGCCACACCGCTCGCTGAAATTCCGTCCCCACCCATCGGAGGGGAAGATCGAATGCTTGCCGACGTCCTTGAAAATACTCATCGAGTTGCATTTTTGCTCGTTGCAAGAGGGGGGTATCCCCTTGAATCATTTCGGCTCCAAGCTCTCTGCACAAGCGGCGAAGCACCTGTTCATGCCGAGGGTTGACTACCCAATCGCAGAGGCAAAACGTCGCTTCGTGAACGCCCAACAACAATGTTCCACAAGGCGAGTGATAAGGTTGAGTGATAAGTTGACCGGTGTTCATAAAGCAAAAGGTGAATAATTATTGGATAAACGGCAAGGGTATTAACCACCTCACGTCGGAGAAAAAAAATAGCCCGCAAACGAAATGTGTACACGGTCGTTTCCTTGGCGAAAGACCCTGCCACAACTTACTTGCACACTTTCGATTGCAAAGGTATACTTTGTCTTTTCCAATCCTTCACCCGGTCTTTCTTTTTTCTCGAAACGGCAATAAGGATAATCGTTCCTGCCTCTCAAGATCTCGTTTCATTGATCGAAAAATCATTGCCAACCTCTCCCCTCTATCGTTCATGGTGTGAACGCAACCTTTCTCGGCATGAAACGTACAAACCACGACGCAAATCGTATAAATCAACACTCGGTCAATGGAATTGCGTCCTTATTCCATCGGTTTCGCCTCTATCATCGGTCGTTTCTTGCCCATCAAACGCCAAGCCTACGCAAGGGAGTAAAGGAGACCGATCGCCACAGTTCGTGCAAAAAGATGGGGAATTATGCTTATTTTTGCCTTGCATCCCAAAGGCTATACACCGATATGAACAAACCCACTCTCTTCGTCTTGAGCAGCATGCTGTTGGCTGTTTCCAACCTACTGCCCCTTACGGCTCAAAATAATCAATCGCTCTCCATTTGGTTTGACCGCCCCACCACCCTCGAAGGACAAGCCATTTGGTACGGCGGACAACCCGAAAAATGGAGCAGCAAGCATAAACCCATCGCAGCAGGCGATGCCACACGCAACCCCGACCAAGCATGGGAATCGCAGTCGCTGCCCATCGGCAACGGTCATATAGCGGCCAACGTGATGGGAAGTGTAGAGGCCGAGCGCATCACCTTCAATGAAAAAACATTGTGGCGAGGTGGCCCCAACACCGCCAAAGGGGCTGCCTACTATTGGGATGTCAATAAGCAGTCGGCCCACATTCTGCCACAGATTCGCCAAGCCTTTGCCCGTGGCGATCAGGCCACGGCCGACCGCCTGACGCGCGACCACTTCAACAGCTCCGTTCCCTACGAAACCACCAAGGAAGATCCCTTTCGTTTCGGCAGTTTCACCACGGCAGGCGAGTTCTATGTGGAAACGGGGCTGAGCACGGTGAACATGACCCACTACCGCCGCAGCCTATCGCTCGATTCGGCAGTGGCCACGGTTTCGTTCCGAAAAGAGGGGGTGGACTATCACCGCTCTTACTTCACATCACATCCCGCCAACGTGCTGGTGATGCGATTTACAGCCAATCGGCATGGCAAGCAAAACTTGGTCTTCTCGTATGCCCCCAATCCCGTTGCCACCGGCACCTTGACAGCCGAGGGCAGTGACGGACTACTCTACCGGGCACGACTGGACAATAACAACATGGAATATGTCATCCGCATTCGTGCCATGGTCGAAGGCGGAAGCCTAAGCAATGCCGATGGCAAACTGCGTGTGAACGGTGCAGATGCGGTGACTTTCCTCATTACGGCCGATACGGACTATTGCATGAACTTCGACCCCGATTTCGACAATCCGAAAACCTATGTGGGCGTAGCCCCCGACCAAACCACTCGCACATGGATGCAAGCCGCTTGGACAAAAGGATACGAACAATTGCTGAGCGAACACCTGGCCGACTACCGACAACTGTTCGACCGGGTGAAACTCAGCCTCAGCCCCGAGGCATCGCCCAATCACCTACCCACGCCTCAACGTCTCAAAGCCTATCGTGAGGGTAAGCCCGACTTTGGACTTGAAGAGCTTTACTACCAGTTTGGTCGCTACCTGCTCATCGCCTCCTCGCGTCCCGGCAATATGCCGGCCAACCTTCAAGGTATGTGGCACAACAACGTGGATGGTCCGTGGCGAGTGGATTATCACAACAACATCAACATCCAGATGAACTATTGGCCGGCTTTGGCCACCAATTTGTCGGAATGCGCTCTGCCGCTCATCGACTTCATACGCACATTGGTCAAACCCGGGGAGCGCACCGCCCAATCCTACTTCGGTGCACGAGGCTGGACGGCTTCCATATCGAGCAACATCTTTGGGTTTACCGCGCCATTGGCCAGCAAAGATATGTCGTGGAACTTCAACCCCATGGCCGGCCCTTGGCTGTCGACCCACGTATGGGACTATTACGCCTATACCCAAGACCTGAAGTTCTTGAAGGAAGTGGGCTACGACATCATCCGTAGCAGTGCACGCTTTGCCACCGACTTCTTGTGGAAGAAACCCGATGGCACCTACACCGCCGCCCCATCGACCTCGCCCGAGCATGGCCCCATTGACCAAGGCGCAACCTTTGTACATGCCGTTGTGCGCGAAGCCCTCCTCAATGCCATCGCTGCCTCGAAGGTATTGGGATGCGATGCAAAGGAACGCAAGCAATGGGAAGAGGTGCTCCAACGTTTGGCACCCTACCGCATCGGACGCTACGGACAGCTCATGGAGTGGTCGACCGACATTGACGACCCCACCGACCGCCATCGCCACGTGAACCACCTCTTCGGACTTCATCCGGGACGCACCCTCTCGCCCATCACCACTCCCGAACTGGCAGAGGCTTCGCGCGTGGTGCTGACCCACCGAGGCGATGGAGCTACGGGATGGAGCATGGGATGGAAACTGAACCAATGGGCCCGACTTCACGACGGGAATCACGCCTATACGCTCTATGGCAACCTGCTGAAAAACGGCACACTCGATAATCTTTGGGACACACATCCCCCCTTTCAAATAGATGGCAATTTCGGAGGAACAGCCGGGGTGACCGAGATGCTGTTGCAAAGTCATATGGGCTTCCTCCATCTGCTGCCTGCCCTGCCCGATGCTTGGCATACGGGAAGCGTGAGCGGACTACTGGGTCAAGGGCATTTTGAAGTGGACATGGAGTGGCGACAAGGACAACTCACCGCTGTGACCATCCACTCCCGGAGCGGTGGCATTTGTCGCCTTCGCTATGCCCATCGGGAGGTGGAGCTACACACACGGAAAGGACAGACCTACCGCCTCAATCATCTACTGAATAGATTATAAACCCTCTATACCTTGCATCAAGTGAAACATTGTCTACTCCTTTTGCTCCTGCTCGGCTTTGTACGAACGGCCGAAGCCCAACCTCGGGTACGCATCTACGATGCAGCCGCCCACGGCATAGCTCCCAACTCCAAGGTCGACAC
>JAXFUC010000094.1:0-2789 GCA_034176395.1 Bacteroides sp.
AGGGAAATGGGTACAGTAGTAAGTGGCCGAATCGCCATCCCGCGTCGGGTTGATGCGCAACCCGGCAGGCCCGTCGGCCAGCACCACGGCAGGAATACTGAGACGTTCGATCGGATAAGTAGTGCCCGCAGCACCGGGCACCAAATTACGAGTCTCACCGATGACGGCGCTATCGCCTGAAAAACCGGCCATACCGGTTCCTATAACCAGATGCGCCTTTTCTTCCAAGGTCATGGCAGCAATTACATCATCGAGGGATGATTTTCCGAGTTGCGGCACTTTCGGACCGCAAGCCGACAACACAGTGATGGCACATGCCATTGATAATAAATGTTTCTTCATGATATACGTTTATTGAAAAGGTTTATTTGAATAACTGCGGTGCAAACTCCGTCAGGTAGATACGCCAGTTCTTCCAGATATGCCCCTCTCCAGTCTCATAATAGGAATATTTATAGCCTTTCTCATCCAGCATCTTGCGGTAGTCTTCATTGGCCTTGTACAGGAAGTCGGTCTTGCCGATGGCAATCCAGTAGAGAGCCGGTTTCTTGGAGAACTGCACCTTCAGCTTGCCCTCTGTGTCTTCGTACACCGGAGACTTGGCATCCTTATTGGGCATGATGGCGGCAGAGAACAGACCTACGTAATCAAACATGTCGGGATATTGCTTGGATATGTGCATGGAATGGAAACCACCCATCGACAATCCGGCAATGGCACGGTTCTTCTTGTTGGCAACAGTACGGAAATTCTTGTCGATGAACTTCACCACATCCGGGAAAGCGGCCTCGAAAGAGCCTTCCATCGTTTTAGGCAGCTGCATGTTGGGAGCAGCGAAGCCCAGAGACGATTCGCCCGGTGCAGCTTCCTGTGCGGCATTGCCGTTGGTCATCACAACGATCATCGGCTTGGCCTTGCCCTGAGCAATCAGGTTGTCAAGGATCTGTGAAGTACGTCCAAGAGCAATCCAAGCTTCTTCATCTCCACCCATGCCGTGAAGCAGGTAGAATACAGGGTAACGCTTGCCGCTCGTCTCATAGCCGGCAGGAGTGTAGACTGTGAGGCGGCGATTGATGCCCAGCGTAGGACTGTCATACCACATGCGTCTCACTGTTCCGTGGGGCACTTTATTCACCTTATACAGGTCGGCACGGTCGCCACCGATGATGAACACGTTGGTCACGGAAGCAACGTCACGAATCATGTAGACATTACTCGGATCCATTATCTTCAAATCATTCACGATAAAAGAGTAGCTGTAAAGCTCCGGCTTCAAAGGTTCGGGAGTGGTAAACTCCCACACACCGTCCTTGCCTTCCTTCAGGTCGGCCACACCCGGTCCGTCGAACTCACCGAACGGAGTCTTGATCTTCTGCGTAGGCAGGAAATCGCCGGTAACCTGTACTTTCACCGCTTTCGGCGCTTTCAGGCGGAACGTTACGGTGTTGTTATCATGAATCTCCGGCGAAACGACCGGAGCACCTCCCCAGAGGGCCTGCTGTGCAAAAGTCATTGCACACATCAGCAACAAGGCTGACAAAAGAGAGATTCTTTTCATTGTGTAATATTTAATCTTTAGATTCTTGATATTATGTGTTTATAAAGTGTCATCGTATCAACCAGTCAGGCAAACAGCCCGTCCCTCCTATCTTCCAAAACTGCGGGAGACAAAAGGCAGGCAAGTGTAGAGCGCCGAATGCCAGTACTCGGATGTATGTCCGCCATCACGCACACGGAATTGGCACGGTATCTGCGCCTTGCGCATGGCTTGGAAGAACTCAATGTTGCGGTCGAGCAGGAAATCATCGTCACCACAATCCACAAACCACTGCACGGAGCGCAGTTGCTCTTTACGTGCATCGTCAGCTTCTTCTACATACTTCACGCAACTATGCTCCATCACCGACTTCGTCAACAGGCTCATTTTATCGTCCGGATTCGGTGACGGATTCTCCGAACCTGCCGGGATATTCATCAAGGCACTCATCGCATAAGCGGCGCAATACATATCCGAATAACGTTGTGCATAGCTCGTTGTTCCGCCTCCACCCATGGAAAGCCCGGCAATGGCACGGTGTTGTTTATCACCAACCACCCGATAATTCTTTTCAATATACGGAAGGAACTCTTTGTAGAAGAAGTCTTCATACGCCCACCCCGGCATGTTGAAATAGCCGTTCCATACACCTGTATAGATATTGCCTCCCGCATTGGGCGAAACGATGATCATTTCACAAGCTTCGCCGGAAGCCACCAGCCGGTCCATTACATCTTTCACCCGTTGATCAGTAAACCAGCTGGTATTGACTCCCATCATGCCATGCAACAGATAAAGTATAGGATACTTTCTTGTAGCATCTGTTTCATAACTCTTAGGAAGATAAATGGTGAACTGTCGGTTTGCACCCAATATCTCACTATAGATACTGTCGGTCACGACCTTACTTTGCGCCCCCCAACCGGGGAATTGCGCCTTTGCCCCCCATAACATACAAAGGGCAAAAATGGAAAGGATTAATCTTTTCATGATATAGTTATAAGAAATATACTACAAAGTAGTTAACTTCCTTGCTAAAACCAATTGATTTATATCAATTTTTCAATGCTTTTTATTCTTAAACCATTGATGCAGTGCAATAAGCAACCGCACCAATGGCATTCTTTCGTATTTTACCAGCCCTCGTTTTGGTTCATATTATAGTTCACTTCTATTTCTTTGAGCGGAATAGGCAACAATAAATGCTTATCTTGAAAACCATACACCGTATTCTTCACATTTTCCGGTTCTT
>JAXFUC010000095.1:0-10960 GCA_034176395.1 Bacteroides sp.
ATCATGGTGTTGGTCAGCACGTCGTGACCTTGTGCCATGGCTGCCACACCGTTGGCACAAACCTGTGCTTGACGGATGGAAGAGAACAGACATACAAAACCAACGGCTGCACCCACACCCAACAACAGTGGGCCTTGAGTAGCGAAGTCCTTGCCCAACCACATGAGGAAAGCCACAAACCCATACAGACCTTGAGTGGCGGGAAGGGCGGCCAACAACATATATCCGGCCGATTTGGAGGGGTCTTTCTTTAATGCACCTTCGGCAGCATTACCCACAATGGTGGTGCCATAGCAACTTCCGATTCCGGCCAAAGCCAACATAAGCCCCAAACCGATGTAACCTAATAATTCATTCATAGTGTTCTTAGTTTTTACGTGTTATTGAATAATTGATTGTTTATTGCTTGTTTGTACCGAAAGGCTTGTACATCACCCCACGACCTTCGTAACCCGAGTTCTTGAAGTACTCGACAAAGGTAAGACGCAAGGGGTGCACAAACGCACTGAGGCAAGACATTCCGATGTTCAATCCATGGCCAAAGACGAGGATGAGGATGCAGAAGAACCATCCCATCACGCCGCCGGCAGACTCTTGAACCATAAAGCCCAATTGATTGAACACCGAGCCAAGCATACCGCCGGCCAGCCCCAAAGCGTACAGACGGATGTAGGACAAAGTGTCGCCCATCAATCCGGTAGCCATGTTGTAAGTATCCCACAGCCCTGCACCGATGTTGACCAGCACATTGCGACGCAGGTTGTTGAGCAGGTAGATCGCAATGGACGAAACTCCACCGATGATGATGAAAGCCCAAGTGGAAACGTCTTGAGGAATCAATTGCATGAACGATAGCGTGCCCGTGATGGTGAATCCACCCACCAGCAACAACCAGCCCCACGCACTGAGCGAGTCTTTGAAGCCGAAACGCACTGTGGAAACCACGGCCTTGACGGTCATTCCCACGATGATGTGTACCACACCGATAATCAAAGCCAGTAACATGGTCTTGTCGTAGTTCGTGCCCTCCACTTTGCCACCGATCATGAATTGTTTCATCCATGCAGGCATTTCCACATCGAAAAGACTGGCTCCAAAGAATGTTCCAAAGACCGATCCCAAGAACATGGTAGCCACACCGAGCGTAATGACCAAATTCATCATGCCACGCATGGAGGCCGACAGCTTGCTCCTCAAGTAAAAGCCCAACAGAACAAGCACGATGCCATAGCCGGCATCGCCCATGCAATAGGCAAAAAACAAGGTGAAGAAGGGGGCAATCATGGGAGTGGGGTCAAACTCGGCATACTCGGGCATTCCGTACATCTTGGTCAGCACCTCGTACATCCGTGTGAAGGCATTGTTTTTCAACTTAATGGGAGCCGGGTCTTCCTTATCGGCCGACTTCAGTGCGTAGTAAACCGAGGCTTCGTTGTCCAAAGTTCGGCACACTTCGGCCTCGCTATCGGCAGGGATCCAGCCTTCGAGCAGCATCACCGTATCCTCGAGCATGGGCTGTCCGTTGAGCTTAACGGTCATGAAGTCGATTTCGCCTCCCAAATCGGTTTCACCAGCCTGCAAGACCGGCAAATGGTCACGGCAGAAGTTCTTCAAAGCCTCTTGCGCGGCGATGAGTTCTTGCTCGGCCTCGGCTTTCTCCGTTGTGAGCAAAGACAAACGTTTGGCAGGTAGGCGCACAGCCTCGGCAAACAGCTCCACACTGCCGGGAGCTATCACTACGAAGTGGCATATGCCCCCTTGCTCGGACACACGGATGAGGTGGTAGTTCTCTTCCCATTCGAGTGAGAAATCTCGGAGCGGACAGGTGTAAAACGATACGTTCCAACCGGCTTCTTTCAGTCGCTCCAACGTCTGTGGGTCGAAATCGCCCCAAGGTTCGAGAGCCTCTCGGTCGCGTTCCACGGCTTGTACTCGCCGCTCGGCAGTCTGCAAAGCCGTTTGTAGCTCCTCGTAGGCCGGTATCAATCGCTCGACATCGAGCACAGTGGGAGGAGTTTGAGGCGACTCACCTGCGGCTCGACGCTGCATCTCATCCATAAGACTACGGTAGGCGGCTCGCTTGGATAACGAGGCTTGAAGTTCGGCATCGGGTTCGCCCCGTTGCTTTTCCACCACGTGAACCACGCCCAGCCTACGCAAGAGCTCGAGGAAGGTTTCATACTCCTTATGGTACACCAAGAAGGTGAGTTTCTTCATTTTCGTAATCATTGCTCTTCCTCCTTTCTGCGATCTTGGTGAGATTTCATGATTTTCTGCGAAGACTTCGAAAGGTTTTCTTCGTCTTCCATGAAGCGTTTGATTTTGCGCACAGCATCTTGGTAGCCCGGAATTTGTACCTTTTCGAAGAGATTCACCTTCTGGGTAGTCTTCTTGCGGGCGTGTTCCAAGAGGTTGAGTTTGGCCAATGTGAATTCACGCTCGATGGCCGTATGCGACAATCCTTCGAGCAGTTCGATGCCCTCGGCATACCACTTGGGAGCGTTGAACAAGCTGTATGGGCGCACCTCGAAATCAATATGCTCGAGCAAGGGAACACGTACACCGGCAATTTTCTTCACCCCCAGATGTACGTCTTTGACCGTCATCAGCGAGGCATCGAACTCGTTCCAGAGGGCAAACATGGCTTCATAGGCTTGAATCTGTTGTTCAAGTTTCTCCTCCAAGGCTTCGGCATCGGTTTTGCAGCGTTTCACCTCCATGCGCAAGGCACTCTCCTTATTCTTGATGATAGGCAGAGTGCGGACACGCATCTTGAGCTGCTTCTCCAGTTGCTGAAGGGAGGTTTTGTTGTATTGAAATTTAATAGCCATCGGGGTTTACCTTCCTTTTAATTCTTGGGCCAATACTCGTCGACCAGTTCTTTCTTGATGTTCACTTCCTCGGCACGGAAGTATTTGCCGAACAATCCCCAAGCCACATCGAGCATCTCGGTAGTGTCGAGGTTGACGTCGATGGCCAACAGCTGGTTCGAATAGTCTTTGGCAAAAGCCAACGTACGTTCGTCGTAGTTGGTGAGGTCGAATCCATTCTCCATCTTGGTCTTGGCATTGGCGGCGTCGGCATACAGTCGCACGGCTGCGTTCATCACCTGCGGATGGTCTTTGCGTGTTTTCTTTCCGGTTACCAACTGTTTGAGACGTGATAGCGAACGGAAGGGGTCGACCACTACCTTACCGATGTCGCTGTCGCGGCGCAGGAAGAGCTGTCCTTCGGTGATGTATCCCGTATTGTCGGGTACGGCATGCGTAATGTCACCGCCCGAAAGCGTGGTCACGGCAATGATGGTAATGGAGCCTCCTGAGGGGAACTGCACGGCCTTCTCGTAGATCTTGGCCAAATCCGAGTAGAGCGATCCGGGCATGGAATCCTTCGAGGGAATTTGATCCATACGGTTGGACACAATGGATAGGGCGTCGGCATAGGAAGTCATATCGGTCAGCAACACCAATACCTTCTCGTTGTTGTTCACCGCAAAGTACTCGGCTGCCGTAAGTGCCATGTCGGGGATGAGGAGACGCTCCACCGGAGGGTTCTCGGTGGTGTTCATGAAGCAAACGATGCGATCGAGCGCACCGGCGTTGGAGAATACGTGCTTGAAGTAGAGGTAGTCGTCGTTGGTCATACCCATACCGCCCAAAATGATTTTATCGGTCTCGGCACGCAAAGCCACATTGGCCATTACTTGGTTGAACGGCTGATCGGGGTCGGCAAAGAAGGGAATCTTCTGTCCCGACACCAGGGTATTGTTCAGGTCAATGCCGGCAATACCGGTGGCTATGAGTTCCGAAGGCTGTTTGCGACGAACGGGATTGACCGATGGGCCACCGATTTCCACCTCTTGGCCTTCCACCTCGGGACCACCGTCGATGGGGTCGCCAAAGGCATTGAAGAAACGTCCGGCCAACCGGTCGCTTACTTTGAGTGTGGGCGACTTGCCCAAGAATACTACTTCGGCATTGGTGGGGATACCTTCCGTACCTTCGAACACCTGCAAAGTGACGTCCTCACCGGCAATCTTCACCACCTGGGCCAGCTTGCCGTTGACTGTGGCCAACTCATCGTAACCCACACCCGTGGCCTTGAGCGAACACGTGGCCTTGGTGATTTGGGTTATCTTGGTATATATCTTTTGAAATGCTGTTGTTGCCATATTATCTATATCCTTGAAAGATTTGCAAAAAAGAGTCTTTGCCCGTCTTAGGCGGTTGCCCGCTTTTGAGCCACCAGCTCTTGTAGCTGTACGCAGTAGTTCTCATACTGTTCCGAACGGAAGGGCGAGTAGTTCATCTGCTTGCAAATGTTGATGAGTTTCTTGAAGAAGTCCATCACTTCGCCGAAGCCTTCGAAGTCAAACTCCGTGTGACACACCTCGGTCACCAAGTTCAAAATAGCCTCTTGGCGTTCGATGGGCGTCACTGCGTCGATCTCGTCGAAAGCGTCTTGCTGCAAGATGACAAAGTCAATAAGCTCGGACTTCCAGAACACCACGTGATAGTCCACCGGCACACCGTCGTCACCCAGAATGTTTATTTGCTCGGCAATTTCCTTTCCACGTTGCAAGCGAGTTTTCAAGTCGTTCACCTTGTCTATCCACTCGGGGTTGATGTGCTTGGCTATGTAGGCTTCAAACTCGGGATACTCGATGTATTTGGAGTACGAGTCGATGGGATTCACGGCCGGATAGCGTTTCTTGTCGGCACGGTCTTGCTCCAAGGCATAGAAGCAGCGAGCCACCTTCTTGGTATTCTCGGTCACCGGCTCTTTGAGGTTACCGCCTGCGGGCGATACCGTACCGATGAACGTGATGGATCCGGTGGCACCGTTGGCCAGCTCCACATAGCCTGCCCGTCCGTAGAAGTTGGAGATGATGGCCGAGATGTCCATGGGAAACGCATCGGGTCCGGGTAGTTCCTCCATGCGGTTGGACATTTCGCGCAAGGCTTGTGCCCAACGCGAAGTGGAATCGGCCATAAGTAGCACTTTCAATCCCATGGAACGATAGTACTCGGCCAAGGTCATAGCCGTGTACACCGAGGCTTCGCGTGCAGCCACGGGCATATTCGAAGTGTTGGCAATGATGATGGTGCGCTCCATAAGTTTGCGACCCGTATGGGGGTCGACCAGCTCGGGAAACTCGGTGAAGATTTCCACCACCTCATTGGCGCGTTCGCCACAAGCGGCAATAATCACGATATCGGCCTCGGCTTGCTTGGAGATGGCGTGTTGCAACACGGTCTTTCCGGTTCCGAAGGGGCCGGGAATGAAGCCTGTGCCCCCTTCCACGATGGGATTGAGGGTATCGATGACACGCACACCCGTTTCGAGCAGTTTGAAGGGGCGTGGTTTTTCCTTATAATTGGTCATGGCTCGCTTCACGGGCCAGCGTTGAATCATGTTGACGGGTATCTCATTGCCTTGTTCGTCCGTGAGTACGGCAATGGTGTCTTCGATGCGATAGTCGCCCTCGGCTACGATGCTCTTCACCGTGGCCGTGCCTTGCAAAGTGAAGGGAGCCATAATCTTCAGCGGTTGAAAGTTCTCTTCCACCTGCCCCAGCCAAGCCGAAGCTGCTACCCGATCGCCCACCTGAGCCAGAGGCACGAAGTGCCACAGTCGTTCCTTGTCCAACGGATAGGTGTACTCGCCTCGTTTGAGGAACACGCCTTCCATCTTGTCCAAGTCGTTTTGCAGCCCATCGTAATTCTTGGACAGCATGCCTGGTCCCAGAGTCACTTCGAGCATATGCCCGGTAAACTCAGCCTCGGCTCCCACCTTCAGTCCTCGAGTGCTCTCGAACACCTGCACATATACCTGTGAACCCACCACTTTGATCACCTCGGCCATGAGGCGATCGCCACCGGTGGAGATGTAGCAGATTTCGTTCTGCGCCACCGGTCCATCGACGACGAGGGTTACCATGTTGGCAATTACGCCACTTACAGTTCCTTTTGTTGCCATATTGTTTGTCTTGTGTTTCTTATTTGTTATTTGAATTCTGCCGGAATACTCACCTGCTCCTTCAGACCTTGAATGATGCTGCGGAAAAGCTGACTACCTTTTTCCTTGTCCAGCGAGAGCCAGCGTTCGAGCATTTCGCTCTTGAGCAGGAAGGCAAACAATCGCTCCACAGTGAAGTAGTCGAAGAAAGTGGCCTCGTCCAGCCAATTCCACCGCAGGGCATCGAGTCGTTTTTCACGCTCCACCAAGTCGGGCGTCTCGCTAATTTTCAGCAAAGCATCGAGATAGTCATACTCGCCGGCCAGCCCAAAGTCGCGGGCATTGGAGGTGCGCAAGGCTTGAGCCACGGCATCGTTGCCCACCACACTCGCGGCCACATCCAACCGATAGCGACGTGCCGTCAAGGCTGCCAGCAGGTTGTTGGTGTGCAAGTTCATTTCAAACCAACGGGACACAAAGGTATTGTCGCATCCCATGGCATACTCATAGTAAAGAGTCGACAAGCGATCTTCGGGTAAACCGTTCAAGGTCGACTCCTCGGCCTGCTGCTCAGCAATAAATCGGCACAGATAGCCCGGCACCGGACCGGTGTAGCGTGCCTCCTCATCGTGCAATGTGGCCATGCAGGCCAACAGCTCCTCAGCTGTGAATCGTCCGCGAGTATCAATCTCGGCCTCTTTGTCGGTAAGGAGTTTCAGCAGATTGGCATTGTCGAACTTTAGATAAAACAAGTCCACCAACCGCTTATCAGAAGCCGACAGTTCGGGATAGATTTCATCCTTGAAATCGGCCACAGAATAGGGTAGCTTGGAGGCATCGGGCGAGAGGTCGGGCAACCCGGCCACCAAGCAATAGTATTTGCTGCTCATAGGAACTCCCGAGAATTATTGAAACAGCATTTCGACCAGCCGCGGACGTAGGAATGCCTTAAAGTAGTTCATAAATTCCTCCTCGCCGAAGTTCACCTTGTAAGCACCGTCGACCGGAGAAATGGAAAACAAGGTCTTAAGCCCGTTGACTTGTTCGATACGCACCCCCTTATCCAGCAAATTCTTGGCTTGAGAGGCAAAATAACCTTGCAACTCGGCAGCCTCGGCTGTGCTGATAACAATGGGTTCTTGGCTGCTCCACTTGGAGGCCAATGACACGATGAAGGCATTGAGAAAATCTTTTTTACCGACAAAGTCGGCCACAGCCTCGCCCACGAGTCGGTCGGTCAGCAAAGTAGCCACTTCGGATTTGAGGGCATTGACAGCCTGAGAGGCAAACAGTTTCAATTCAGCTCGTGCATGGGCTGTCTCTTCATCGGCCTCCTTACGTGCGGCGATGCGCAGGGATTCGGCCTCTTTCTGTGCCTCCTCGAGGATGCGTTGGGCCTTTTCCCGAGCTTCGTCCAGGATGCGTTGTGCCTCCATATTGCCCTTCTCCACACCTTCGCGGTAGATCTTCTCGGTCAGCTCTTGAATCTTGTGTTCCATAATTGCTTGGATTTTATTCTTCAGTGGGTTTATTTGATTTTTCTGTTTCATTATGAACGCCCCTGTTGAAAGCGTGCCGCCAAATGTACACAAATTCGCAAAGAAACTTATCGTTTTTGAATGGTTTTTATCCGCCGTTCCTTACATCTTGGCCGCCTCCCTTTCCGACATGCCTCACCTCCGTTGCCTTGCCATCGCCACTTCTTTCCACCATCGACTCATGGGTATTGGGCAAGGCTTTCCAGCTTTCTGTCCTTCTGTTCCTATCCCTCCTACAACGGCTTCTTTTACCATTCACTTTGCTCTTGGTACCTTTCATAGCTCCGCTTATTTCCTCCTTCCTATCCTCCGCCCCAGCTCCTCCGTTTTCCTCGTAAGAGGAGGAAAGGAGGAGTTCTTTTAATTTGCTATGCTATGCTTTGCTTTGTGCACTTCTGTATACATGATGTATACATTGCGTTACCGAAATGCACTCAAACCGCGACCGCACCAAAATAAAAGATTTCACCACCACACACATTTGGCTTTCCGCTCTACTTATAAAGCCCAATCAAAGATACATTGAGTAGTCCCTCTCAAACGCTCCACACTTTGCACCTAAAGTGTAGACACTTTACACCCCAAGTGCCCACACATACCCACCTAAGTGTTAACATTTTGCACACCCACTCCAAACAAAGAGATTCGGGCGAGCAAGGATTCTTGCCTAAAAAATTGCGAATTTGAAAAGATTACATACTTTTGCACCATCAAACCATAAAAAGCACATAAGAAAAATCGTGAAAACCATCCTTGCCGTCCATTCGGTCAATGCTGCCACTCATCAAAGCGGCGTGTCTTTTTGCGGCTTCTCGGTCTGAGATTTCTCTCTTAATTTCTCATATTACTAACTAACACAATTTTCATGGAAAACGTTTTTAGACTTAAGCCGAAAGGCTTGATGCTGCTACTCTGCGCGCCCTTATCATGCGGGAGTGTTTGGGCAGAGAAAATGGACGACGCTGTCAAAGCGGAATCTGCTGTTTGGTCGCAATCCGTGACTCAACAAGCGGTGACCATTAAGGGCGTGGTGACCGATACCGCCGGCGAGCCTATCATCGGCGTGAGTGTCAAAGTTCAAGGAACCGCTGTCGGAACCATTACCGGTTTGGATGGTTCCTTCCAGCTCAAGGCCTCTCAAGGTGCAGTGCTGGAAATTTCGTACATAGGATATGCAACACAACGTGTGACGGTGGGAGCCGATGCCACTTCACTCAACATCGTTTTGCAAGAAGATACCAAAACGCTCGAGGAAGTGGTGGTAACCGCCATGGGTATCGAACGCAAGGCAAAGAGTTTGACCTATGCCACACAGAAAGTAGGCGGCGAGGAGCTGACTCGTGCCAAAGATCCCAACCTCATCAACAGCCTTCAAGGTAAAACCGCAGGTTTGACCATTACCCCCAACTCCTCGGGAGCCGGTGGTTCATCCAAAATTTTGATTCGTGGTAATAAATCGGCCCAGGGAAACAACCAACCGCTCATCGTTATCGACGGTATGCCCATGGCAAACAATTCGTCCACTCAGCTCAACGATGGATTCGGTGGACGCGATGGCGGTGATGCATTGTCCAACCTCAACCCCGACGATATTGCCAGCATCAATGTACTCAAAGGAGCTTCAGCCGCTGCGTTGTATGGTAGTATGGCGGCTAACGGTGTTGTGCTCATCACTACCAAGAAAGGAAGTGCCGGCAGTATGCGCATCGATGTGTCGAGCAATACCACTTTCGAACGAGCCCTCGCACTGCCCAAACTGCAAAGCCAATATGGCGCAGTGGTTAATGCCGACGGCAGCTTGTCCTCCACCAGCTGGGGCGATAAAATCAAGGACGGACAAGCACCTGGTGCAAATCGCTTGGACGAATTCTTCCGCACCGGCTCCACCTTCATTAACTCGTTGTCTATAAGCGGCGGAAGTGATAAGATGCAAAGTTATCTCTCTTACGCGAACACACGGGCCAATGGCATCATGCCCACTAACGACTTTATTCGTCACAACTTCAGTTTGAAAGAAACCTTGTCGCTGCTCGACGGTAAGCTTTCGGTGACCGGATCCATGAGCTACATCAAGCAAAAGGGACACAACCGCCATGAACCGGGTTTATATCGCAACGCCTTGGTGGGTTTGTATACCTTCCCTGCCAACGGTGATTTTGCTTACTACAAAAACAAATTTGCCGAAAGAGACGTAGCACTGGGTTACGAACGCCAAATTTGGTATCGCGATGTGAACCAGGACGAATCGGCCAATCCCTATTGGGTGCTCCATCGCAACCCGCACAAAGAAACCCGCGATCGCATCATGCTGTCGGGAACCGTTCGCTATAACATCACCAGCGATTTGAGCGTGCAAGGACGTTTAAGCTATGACAAGTCGGCCGACACGTACGATCGCCGTCTTTATGCAGGCACCTCGACCGTTCATGCCGGTGCATTGGGTAGCTACCAATATGTGACCAACACCGACGAGCAACTCTATGGCGACTTGATGGCCAATTACAACAAAACCTTCGGCAATTACTCACTGAGTGCAGCATTGGGAACCAGTTTCACCGATGTTCGTGCCACCGAGCTGGGCGCCAGCCCCGGAGGGAATATGTATATAGCCAACTTCTTCTCGGTAGTCAACGGCGACAAGAATGGCAATACGCAGTCACTGACCCGTTCGCGCTTGAATTCTGTTTTTGCCACTGCTCAATTAGGCTATAAAGAAATGATCTACGTCGACTTGACCGCACGCAACGACTGGTCTTCTACGCTGAACAATCCTTTCTTCTATCCTTCGGTAGGTTTGACCGCTTTGGTAAACGAAATGACCACGCTCCCCACTTTCATCAACCTGCTCAAGCTGCGTGCTTCCTACTCCATTGTAGGTAACGCCATGCCCGCCTACATCACCAACCCCTTGCATAGTCTCACCAACAAAGGTACTGTAAACTTCAATGAGAATGCACCTTTCAAGGAGATGCAACCCGAAAAGATGCACTCCATGGAGTTCGGATTCGATGTAAGTATGTTTGAAAATCGTCTGGAGTGGGATTTCACTTACTACAAGACCAACAACAAGAACCAGTACTTCAAGATGCAAGTTCCCAGCGGAACAGGCTATAAATCGAACTACTTCAATGCCGGTAACATTCAAAATTCCGGATTTGAAACAACCTTGAGCTATACCCAACCCTTCAACGAAGATCTGCGTTGGAAAACTTCGATAAACCTTTCGTACAACGACAATAAAATCGTGGAAATCGACGACCGTCTTTCCTCTGTTGAGATAGGCAGCATCGAAGGCTATCGAATTCGTCTAACCGAAGGTGGCTCTTACGGTGACATCTACGGCAAGGTGCTCAAGCGCGATGAGAAAGGCGTGATTCAAGTAAACGACCAGAACATACCTTTGCTCACCGATGAAGAAGTCAAGGTGGGAAACGTCAATTCCAAATGGACTTTGGGATGGGGCA
>JAXFUC010000096.1:0-5886 GCA_034176395.1 Bacteroides sp.
CAAGGACGACCTGTTCGACTACGATTCGCAAGCCAACATCGGCAAGCCCACGGGCAACGATATGCGCGAAGGGAAACTCACCCTGCCCGTGCTCCACGTGCTCAACCGCACCCAAGATGCCGCGGCCACAGCCCTGGCCCACCGAGTAAAGGCCGGCGAAGCCACAGCAGAGGAAATTGCTCGTTTGGTGGACTTTACCAAAGCAAACGGAGGCCTGACCTATGCCGAAACCGTCATGGAGCAATACCGCCGTCAAGCCCTCGACCTGCTGGCCACCTTCCCCACATCGGCCGTGCGCACCGCCCTCGAAGCCTACGTCGACTATGTAAGCCTGCGCAACAAATAGTCCATACCTCATCTCCGTTCGCAGCCCACATCCCATGGACACCGCTCACGACCGGCGCATGACCCAACTGATCTTTGCCGACGTATATCCCTTGTACTTGAACAAGGTGACCAAGAAAGGACGCACCGAAGAAGAGTTACTGCCCGTCATAGGCTGGCTCACCGGATTCGACCCTCACCGCCTGCAAAGCCTCATCGAGCAGAGAGCCACCCTGCATCCCGATGCGATCCTCATCAAAGGTAGGATTTGCGGCTGCCGAGTGGAGGAAATCGAAAATCCCCTTACACGAAACGTGCGCTACCTGGACAAACTTGTCGACGAGCTGGCCAAGGGCAAAAAGCTGAGCTCCATACTGCGCACATCCATCCAACCCTGAGTCGGCCAGTTCACACTTCGCATTCCATACAGAGGTGAGCAAGGAGTTCACCGACAACTGCCTACCCTCGGTTTGCCAAGTGCAAACACTTGAGCCGGTAAGTGCCTACACTTCGGTCGCAAAGTGTGGGCACTTTGGTTGCGAAGTGTGGGCACTTTGTTCGACAAACCCAAACACCCACCACACCGCACCCAAACAACGGATGCGGCTTGTGCCTATCGAAAGAAAAAGAAGAGTAAAGGTCGAGCGCCTTCAGACCGAAAGCCCCAACTGCTCCACCAGTCGAGCCACCGAACCGGCAATCTGCCGACGGCTCTCCAAGAGGTCGGACTCAAAGCGATGATGTGCCCGGCTGTAAAAAGGCATGCGCCGTTCCAGCCCCTCGACAATGGTGGCACGCAGTTCCTCGTCGTTCTTATTCTGCAAAAGCGGACGCTTGTGGCGCGACACCGACAGCCTATTGAACAGCGTTTGGGGACAAGCATCCAGGAAAACGGTGGTTCCACGTTCGTTCATCAACTCCATATTGTCGAAGAAGCAAGGCGTGCCACCTCCGGTGGCAATGACCACATTTTCAAACTCGACCACCTCGCGCAACAGCCGTCGCTCCAGCTCGCGAAAGGCCGACTCGCCTCGCTCGGCAAACAGCCGCCCCACAGTTTGGCACATACGTCCCTCGATGTAGTGATCCAAGTCGACAAAGCCAAGTTTCAAGGCTTCGGCCAGCGGCTTACCCAGCGTGGTTTTGCCGCAACCCATGTATCCGAGCAGAAAAATCCGAGTCATAACCGTGCGTAAAAGGAGGGTCTGTGTTTCCATACCAACAAGCACACAAAGGGCATTGTTCGCCTCCTACGAATAAATTTGTATCTTCGCTCCCACCTATCTTCGGTTCAACGATTTCAAACCTCACGCAAAAGCCAATGGCCAAGAAGAAATACTATGTCGTTTGGGCAGGTGTAAACCCCGGGATTTATCAATCTTGGGACGAATGTCAGCTGCAAACCGCCGGTTATGCCGGGGCTAAGTACAAATCGTTCGACAGCCTCGCAGAAGCCGAAGACGCCTACGCCGCATCGCCCTACGACTATATGGGCTCAAGCCAAGGGGGAAGCAAACGCACCGCTTCGGCGGCCGCCCCACACAGCCTGCCCGCAGCGGTCATTGCCAACAGCTTGGCCGTGGACGCAGCTTGCAGCGGAAACCCCGGCCCCATGGAATACAGGGGTGTGCACGTGGGTAGCGGTCAAGAAGTGTTTCGCGTAGGACCGCTACAAGGCACCAACAACATAGGCGAATTCCTGGCCTTGGTTCACGGCTTGGCCTTGATGAAGCAAAAGGGACTGGATCTGCCCATTTACAGTGACAGCGTCAACGCCATGGGTTGGGTCAAGAAGAAGCAATGCAAAACCAAGCTGGAACGCAACGCAAACAATGCCAAGGTCTTTGAACTCATAGCTCGAGCCGAGCAATGGCTCAAGGAAAACACATACAACACCCGTCTCATCAAGTGGGACACGCGGTCGTGGGGAGAAATCCCTGCCGACTTCGGAAGAAAATAATATCTCAATCACTAAACCTCTTTCTGTCGTTACCATGACTACACCTAAAAACTACCGACAAACACTCATTGACATCCACCAAAGCCTTCGGCCCTATGCTCACTTGGGCAAACAAGCCGATTATATCCCTGCCCTGGCACGGGTCAACCCCGACCAGTTCGGCATGTGCATAACCCCCATCGACGGAGAAACCGCAGTGGCCGGACAGGCCGACACGCCTTTCTCCATTCAGAGTATAACCAAGGTGTTCGCACTGGCCATGTGTTTCAGCCTGGAAGGGGACAAATTGTGGAAGCGAGTGGGGCGCGAACCGTCGGGAGCGGCCTTCAACTCGCTCATACAGCTGGAGCTGGAGCGCGGCATCCCCCGAAACCCATTCATCAATTCGGGGGCCATTGTGCTGACAGACATACTGCTCAAACACTTCGACCGACCCGAAGAACGCTTCTTGGAATTTGTGCGTACCATCTGCGGCAACCCCATGGTGGACTATAACCTCGAAGTGGCCGAGTCCGAACGAGAAACCGGCTTTCTCAATACGGCTATTGCCAACCTGCTGAAGCACTATGGCAACATCGAAAACGACATAGAGCGAGTGCTCAGGCTCTACTTCCTTCAGTGCTCGGTAGAGATGAGTTGCCGCGACTTGGCCAAAGCCTTTCTGCCCTTTGCCAACCACGAAGCTGCGTTCGATTTCTGTGGCATCCGCCTGACCTCTTCGCAAGTAAAACGCATCAACGCCATCATGCAGGTCTGCGGCTTTTACGACGAGGCCGGTGAGTTCTCATACTTCGTGGGACTGCCCGGTAAGAGTGGAGTGGGAGGAGGCATTGCTGCCATCCATCCCATGCGCTATTCGGTCGCTGTGTGGAGCCCCCGACTGAATGCCAAAGGGAATTCTGTCATGGGAATGAAAGCACTGGAGGTGCTGACCTCCCAAACCGAAGAATCGATCTTCTGACCCCCGTTCCGCCGGGTAGGGTAGGAACGGACGGTAAAAACCCGATGAAAAGACGTATCTTTGCCTCGTAGAAGTCGGCTAACATTCGACTTCAGCCCATCACAATCAAACGATTAAAGTCATGGAAACAACCCGCCAAAACAAGATAGCACGCCTGCTACAAAAGGAACTGAGCGAGATTTTTCTGCTGCAGACCAAAGGAATGCCCGGTACGCTCGTATCGGTAAGTGCTGTTCGCATCAGCCCCGACATGAGTATTGCCCGTGTCTACCTCAGCATCTTCCCATCGGACAAAGCCGAAGAACTGGCAAAGAACATCAACAACAACGCTCGCTCCATCCGCTTCGAGCTGGGCACACGGGTGCGGCATCAGTTGCGCATCATCCCCGAGCTGAAGTTCTTCGTCGATGACTCGCTGGACTACATCGAGAAAATAGACTCGCTACTGAAGTGAACCTCCCACTGCACATCGCCCGGCGATACTTGTTTGCCACCAAAAAGCACCACGCCGTAAACATTATCTCGGGCATCTCGGCTTGCGGAGTGGCTTTTGCCACCATGGCTTTGGTTTGCACGTTGTCGGTGTTCAACGGCTTCCAAGAGATGGTGGCGGGGCTGTTTACGGCCTTCGACCCGGAGGTGAAGATAACGACCGTCAAAGGAAAGACGTTCGATGCACAAAGCCCCATCGTGGCACAGATCCGTGCACTGCCCGAGGTGGAACTATGCTGCCCCACCTTGGAAGAGAATGTGATGGTGAAATACAAAGGCCGCCAAGCCGTGGTGACCTTGAAGGGTGTAGACGAAGACTTCGAACAACTCACCGATATAACCCACATCCTCTACGGTAACGGACGTTTCTTACTGGAAGATTCCATCGCTTCCTACGGCGTCATGGGCATTGAATTGATCGGTATGCTCGGCACAGGACTGTCGTTCACCGAGCCGCTCGAGGTGCTGGCCCCCAAGCGAGAGGCTCGTATCAACCCAATAAACCCATCCTCGGCCTTTAAGCGCGACTTCCTATATGCCCCGGGTGTGGCGTTTGCCGTGAACCAACAATCTTATGACTCCAAATACATACTGACCTCGCTGGCCTTTATGCGCAGGCTACTCGACTATGAAACGGAGGCTACGGCCTTGGAGCTGAAGCTGCGCCCGGGAAGCAATACAGCCCAAGTGCAGGCCAAACTGTCGGCCTTGTTGGGCAGTGAATTTGAGGTACAAAGCCGCTACGAACAGCAAGCTTCCGTGTTTCGCATCATGGAGGTCGAAAAGTTTATTTCCTATCTGTTCCTTACCTTCATCCTCACCATAGCCAGTTTCAACATCATCGGTTCGCTCTCCATGCTCATTTTGGATAAACGTGAGGATGTGAATACCCTACGCAATCTGGGGGCCAACAATAGGCTTATTTCGCGTATATTCCTGTGCGAAGGCTGTCTTATTTCGTTGCTCGGAGCCTTGGGAGGTATCGTTCTGGGGGTGGTGCTTTGTTTGTTGCAACAAACCTTCGGATTCATCCGACTGGGAGATGGTAGCGGTACGTTCGTGGTCGACACCTATCCGGTGAGCGTGCACCTATGGGACGTAGTCTTGATTCTTTCCACGGTGACGGTGGTAGGCTTTCTCTCGGTGTGGTATCCCGTGCGCTACCTCAGCAAACGCTTACTCTAACGTCTGTTCATCATCCATTCATAAAGGAGAAAAAGAAAGCCGTCGACGCGATAGAATCGGGTCTACGGCAATATTTCTGCGAGAAGGCAGCTTGCCTTCTCCGAGCGCAATTCGTGCCAAATATAGGCTTAAATCAGCTTTTGCGCACGCAATTCGGTCGCCACCTCTTCAAGCTCGGCAAACCATGCTTCGCCAAACAAGCGGATAAGAGGCTCTTTCAGGAAGCGGTACACGGGCACTCCCTCCTTTCGCCCCAGGCAAACAGCAGCCTTACACACGTCCCAACGGTGGTAATTCACCGCTCGATAAGGGCCGTAGTAACCGATGCGAATGGGGTAGAGATGGCAAGATAGCGGTTTATAGAAAGCCAATTTGCCGGCTCGATAGGCCTTCTCAATGGCACAACCGCAGCACCCCGTTTGGTCGTAGTAGGTGAATACGCAGTCTTTACCCTGCACAATAGATGTCACCAAATCGCCCTCCTCGTCCACATAGGCCACACCTTGTCGATCGATAACGGCCTGCGCCTCGGGGCTAAGCATGTCCCAAACAACGGGTAAGGCCGCTTCCAGTTGCTCCACCTCCTCGGCCGTGACCGGTGCACCCGCATCGCCATCGATGCAACACTGGCCTTTGCAAGCCGCAAGGTCGCAGATAAACTGTTCGCGCAAGATGTCCAACGAAACTACAACGTCGTCTATTTGAATCATAGGAGTGGGGTAGGAGATGAGTAAAAGTAGGCGTGGAGCCGGATGACTCCACGCCTTTTCTATTAGTATTTCGGTCGATTTCGGCCTTATTTCTTCTTGCCTTGGTTGGCCACAGCCTCCATCAGCTTCTTGATTTCTTCGGGGTCGCCAAGGAAGTAATCCTTCACCAGCTTGAGTTCATCGTCGAATTCGAAAACGTAGGGCACAGCCGTAGGAAGGTTCAAAGCAATGATGTCCTCGTCGCTGATGTTCTT